>CAZQIH010000043.1:2610-8162 GCA_964593715.1 uncultured Microbacteriaceae bacterium | reverse complement strand
AGACCCCACACCAATTGCCAACCAGCTTCTCGCGCGCATGGGCTTGAGAGTACCCCGGTTGGCGCTCTCGGTAAAGCGCGGCTAGGTGCGCCTGATTGTCGAGAGATACACGCCAGTAGCTGTGACGACCAGCCCGACCAGGACGAAGACGCTGAGTACGGTTCCAGGAGTCGGGAAAACCAGGTCAAGTAGCAGAGCCCCACCCAATTGGCCGGCGACGGACGCCAGTGTGAAAACTAGGACGCCCAGGTACCGAACAAACAGCGCTGCAGATGCGATGAAGAGCATCCCCAGCGGGCCACCAAGCCACAGCCAGGGCGTTTCCACCAGTGACGGGGGTGCCGCGAGTGGGTTTCCGAGGATTACCGTGTTGATCACCAGAAGCGCGCTGAGCAGAGTGAAACCCATTCCAAAGTTCAGAGCGCTGGTCACCATCGCCGATTCCGTTACCTTGGCGATGGTGCCATTGAGGCCATATTGAGCCGCAGTAGCGGCGCCGGCAGCGAGTCCATACAGAATTGCTGCCAGCGCAATAGATCCCACCTCGCCGCGACCCAGCGAGGAGATCGCCACTCCTGCCACCGCCACAATGGCTGCAATGACGCGCAGTCGTGTTACCGCCTGCTTTCCCGCTGGTCCGATTCCTAGGCGGTCCACCAGCAGCGAGGCCGCTGTTTGGCCGGCAACCACAGCGATGATGTAAATCGTGACGCCGAACGCGGGTACCACGAGGGCCTGCCCCAGGATAAAGATTCCGCCACCAAATCCCGCGAAATAGTTCCAGGGCTTCAGGGCACCCGTTCTGCCGTGTACAAACAGCCTCCTGGCTGCCACTCTGGTGCGCTGGCGGGAGGCCACGATGAGGGCCGAGAGGACGAATCCACCGCCCACCGACATCATCGCCGCGATGATGGGGTGGTCTATTGCTTCACTGGCAGCACCGTTAACCCGAGCCTGGAGGCTATTCGCCATCGAGACGGCAAAGACCAGTAGTAAAAGACTCCAGGATGATGTCCGCACGGCGGTGCTACTTCTCCCTGAATCGGTGCGCGGGCCCTTTAGGCCTGCACCAGGTTTCCACCGGCATACACCAGGGTCTTATCCGCAGGGAGTTCGATGGTGACATCGCCAGAGGTTGGCACGGCGATCTCGCGGGGCAATTTCATCTTGATGGACTGTGATCCCCATCGACAGGTCACCACACGGGTGTTTCCCTGATCCAGGACGGAATCGATGGTCACCTTGACGCCCTTGCTGGCTGAGGGGGACAGGCGGACGTATTCCGGCCTGATTCCAATTTGGACCGGTCCATCGGGAGTGCCCGCGGACTTGGTCGCAACCGCACTGCCCTCGACAGAGACCTTTCCGCCGGAAACCGACGCGTCAAGGAAGTTCATAGCGGGGGACCCGATGAAATAACCGACATAGTTGTTCACCGGAGTCTCGAACAGTGTTTCTGGAGTTCCGTGCTGGACTACCGCACCGGCGCTCATCACCAGTAGTTCTTCGGCAAAAGTCATTGCCTCGTACTGGTCGTGAGTCACGTAGATGATGGTCGAGCCCAGCTCGTCATTGGCCTCTTTGATGCGCTTGCGCAAAAGGAACTTCAGCTGGGGGTCGATCACGGTCAGTGGCTCGTCCATCAGGAGCACCGAAACGTCATCGCGGACAAGACCGCGCCCGAGAGAGACCAGTTGCTTCTCGTCGATACCCAGGCGAGTAGCGGCACGGTTCAGTTTGTCCGAGATGCCGAGGATTTCGGCAACCTGATGAACGCGTTCGCGAATCTTGTTCTTCTCCCAGTTACGACAAACCAGGGGGAACGCGAGGTTGTCATAGACGTTCATCGAGCGATAAATCGCGGGGAACTGGAACACCTGGGCGACGTTGCGCTTCTCAGTCGCCAGGTTGGTCACGTCCTGGTCATCAAAGAGCACGCGGCCCTGCTTGGGTCGAACCAGGCCGGACATGATGTTGAGCATCGTGGTCTTGCCGCAACCCGAGGGCCCCACTAAGGCGTAGGTGCGACCGGCCTTGAACTCCATGGTCATGGGCTTCAGAGGCCAGTCGGCCTCGGGAGTGACATCGTCATAGGCGTGACCGATGTTGTCGAGTGTGACGCTTGCCATTACTTCACCCCTAGTTTCGGCGATTCCAAAAGTTGACCATTGTCGTCGAAGGCAAACATGCGCTCCGGTCGGAACTTCACCGCGAGCTTTTGGCCTGCGTGATAGTCGTGGATGCCCTCAATCTGGACCACGACTTCCCCGGCACCCGTGTGCACGTAGAGGACCGTTTCCGAACCCGATACCTCGACGAATCCGACCGTGCCAGATTCGGTGTCTGGGGCGTCAGAGGCCGGCTCAACGTCGATAGCGCGGATACCAAACTCGTAGGCACCCTCCCCGAGGGAACTGAAGTGTGCTGGCCTTGGCAGCTTGGTGCCACTGCCGAGAACAATGTGTGAGCCCTCGATTTTTGCCTCGATGATGCTCATCGGTGGGTCATTGACAATCTGAGCGACCAACTTGTCTTTGGGACGCTCAAAAACCTCGTCCGGCTTGCCGCTCTGGAGAATCTTGCCCTCATGCATCACGAGGATTTCTGCTCCCAGCATCATCGCCTCGGTGATCTCTGTGGTGGCATAGATGGTGACCGACTCATTCTCACCGCGGAAGAGTTCGAGGAATTCCTCACGCAACTGCTCGCGCAGCTTGAAGTCCAGGTTCATCAGTGGCTCATCCAGCATCAAGATGCGGCTGTGACGAGCAAGAGAGCGAGCGAGAGCAACGCGTTGCTGCTGACCACCAGAGAGCTGGCTTGGCTTTCTAGAGGCATACTCGGAAAGGCCAACTTTGCCGAGGTAGGTGTCAACCCGCGTGGTCAGCTCAGCACCGGTGATGCCAGCTTTCTTAAGAGGGAACTCGACATTCTGACGAACGGTCTTGTTGGGGTAGTTGATGAACTGTTGGTAGACCATCGCGCAGTCGCGCTTCCACACGGGGGTGTGCGTGATGTCTGTGTTGTTGAAGGACAGAGTTCCGCTATCCAGCGGCAACAGTCCCGAGACAGCACGCATGAAGCTGGTCTTGCCGGCTCCGGTGCGACCCATCAAGACATAGATGCGACCTGGCTCGAAGGTGAAGGAGACATCTTCGAGGTATGTCACGTCGTCAACAGCAACGTTTAGGTTCTGGCCAAAGAGCGCCATGGTAATCTCACCGCCCCACTCAGGCTTCCCTTGGAGAGGAAGCGTTCCATTGCAAAAGCGAAGATGATCAGGGGCAGGATGGCGAAAATCGCTGCCGCACTGAGCGTCCAGTAGGGGGTGATGGTTGCGTTGAGGGCAACAATCGCGAGAGGCAGGGTAACCACCTGTCCGAAGGTCAACACCAGCGGGTAGAAGAAGTCGTTCCACCCGAAGATGACCGCGAACATTCCTGCGACGGTAAGGCCGGGTGCGGTCAAAGGAAGGATCACGCGGAGGAAAGCCTCGAAGGGGCTGTAGCCCTCGAGCATGGCCATTTCATCTAGTTCCCGGGGGATGCCGTTGAAGAAGTCGACCATCAGCCACACCACGATGGGCATCAAGCCTCCAATGGAGACCAAGATAAGCCCCATGTGAGAGTCCAGTAGCCCCAGGTCGCGCAGCATCAGGAAGAAGGGAAAGGAGAGAACAATCGGAGGCATGATTCGCTGCGAGACAAAGAAGAACACGATGTCGTTGTTGCGAATAAACCCGAGCTTGTAGGCGAAGCGGGAGAGCCCATACGCAGAGACTGTTCCCAGTACCAAGCTGATTGCAGCGCCCCCGAAAGTCACGATGATGCTGTTGAAGAGTGCTGGCACCAGGTTGATGTTTCCGCCACCGATGCCGAAGATCGATTCCCAGCCAAGGAGGGTCGGGGTGAAGTCAACGAAAGGCAAGAAGGTGGCACCAAAGTCCACCGCCTCCGGTGGCTTGAAGCTGGTCACCAACGCCCACAGGATTGGCATCAATACGAATACCGACCAGAAAGTAATGAAGACCGTACTCAGAACGCGCTTGATCACCATCTGATTACACCCCCTTCGGCTTCGACAGACGGGACAGTACTTGAGCGATCACCGTAAGCAGCACGATGAAAGTGATGAGGTAGGTCAACGAGAGCGTTGCACCATTGGCCAAGTCAAAGTTTCGAAGACCCACGATGTAGATGTAGTAGCTAGGTGTTTCTGTTCCTGAACCCGGTCCACCACTTGTCATCGCGTAGATGGTGTCGAAGATTTTCGATGCTTCGATCAGGCGAATGATGATGGCCCCGATGCTGACCGGCGCCATCATCGGGAGGGTTACCTTGAAGAATGTGCGGATTGGTCCGGCGCCATCAATGGAGGCTGCGAGGAAGGGCTCTTTGGGAAGGCTCAGAAGCCCAGCGAGCAACAGCAAGAACATAAAGGGCGTCCACTGCCACACTTCGGCGACGATGATCGCGAACATGGCGGGCGTGGTGGAAGACAACCAGGCAATGGGGGACACCCCCAGTGCTTCGATGACGTGGTTAACCGGACCCACTGTCTCGTTGAAGATTGATTTCCACACGACCGACATCACGACCGGTGTCGTCATCATGGGAATCAGCCAGAGCACTCGGAAGAAGCGGCCAGCGGCGACGCCCTTCCAGGCGAACATGGCAATGGCAAAACCGAGCACATATTGAATAAGAACCGTCAAGAAAGCGAGAGGCAAAAGGCGCATCATGGATGACCAGAAGCGCTCGTTTTCGACCATGTTCGACCAGTTACGGCCGCCTACCCAGTCCAAACCAGCGTTGGCCACCGACCAGCTCGAGAAGCTCAGAGCGATCGTAAAGAACAACGGGAAAATGATGATGGCAACAAGGGTCAAGAGCCCCGGCAAGAGGAAGAGCCGCCCGTAAAGCTTGTTCACGCCGTGTCCGTCCTAGGAAAGAAATTGAGGAATTGATTATCCATCTGAGAGGTGGTGGGGGATAGTGCCATCCCCCACCACACTCAGATGGAGCGAGGTGCTACTTAGCCGAGGTTGTCCTCGAGCTGGATTACCGACTGGTAAGCCTCAGCGATCACATCTTTACCGATGCGCTCGATGATGAGCTCCCATTCAGCTGCAACCCCGTCGAGGGCTTCCTGAGGAGTCTTCTCTCCTGCAAGAGCCTCGGCCACACCGAAGGCCATCGCGGTGTAGAACTCACCGTTGCCAGGAACGCGGAGGTCGAACACGCGGTTGGTGTTGTCCTCGTAAGCGAGCATGGTGTCGATGTAGGTGCTTGCGGCGGTCTCATCCCAGCCGACAGTGTCGGTCCAGAAGTCGAGCTCGAAGTCACCGGTACGACCGGGGTTCACACCGAAGCGTCCAATGGACAGGTCGATGGTGTGGTTGGCAGCGTTACCGAAGAAGCAGAGGTAGTCAAACGCCATCTGCTGCACCGGAGAGTCCGCGGTTACAGCGGAGGTCCAACCCCATGAAATGTAGGGAGCGTAGTTCACGCCACCTGCTGGGGTGTCCCATTCCTGAGTAACACGGTTCCATA
>CAZQIH010000043.1:0-2600 GCA_964593715.1 uncultured Microbacteriaceae bacterium | reverse complement strand
TGTCAGCACCGGGCAGAACTGCTGCTGCGACGCTGGTACGGATGGGGCTGTCAGCCTGGTTTGCCTGGACATATGCGTCATCCCAGGTGTAGCTGAAGAGAGCTTCACCCTTACCGAACGACGTGATTTCCTCGGCAAGACCGAAGCTGGAGTAGCCCGGTGGCACGAAGTTGACAGCTTCCACCATGTCAGTCAGACCCTGGACGAAGCCGGGGTTGTTGACCTGGGGAACCATGTTCTCGTCGAACCAGAAACCACCCTTGACATCGGGGTGCTTTGCGTAGGGTCCAACGCGGCTGATGAAGGCCGAGAACATGAGGTTGTCACGAGCCATAACCTCTACGGAACCGTAGAAGTCAACGCCTTCTGGCTGGTTGGTCGGAGACCATCCACCGCTTGCGTATGCGTCAGCAAAGAACGCGGCCTGTGCGTTGTATTCCGCCCACGTGGTCGGAACAGCAAGGTCCTTTCCAGTTGCTGCTTTGTAGGCTTCCTGAGCGACCGGGTCGTTGATGACGTCGGTGCGGTACTTCAGGTAGTGACGGTCAGCGTCGATCGAGAACAACTTGGTCTCGCCGTTCCACTTAGCAATCTGCTGCACCAGTGCGGTGGAGTCAGAGAGCTCAGTGTCGTTGAGGTACTCGTCCGGCACTACGGCGTAGTACTGCTGGAAGTCACCCACCCAGTGAGAACCACCGAAGATAACGTCATAGGCGTTAACACCGGTCGAGAACGTGCGCTGCTGCTCAGCAAAGAGGTCGGGGAACGGAACGTTGTTGACCTCAACGGTCGCTCCGGTCAGCTCCTCAAACTGAATGGCGTGAAGGTTGGCAGGTTCACCCATAACTGGGGGAACGTGGGCCAGAATCCGGAGAGTCTGTCCGCTGTAGTCCTTCTTACTGATCTCCTCGTAGGAACACTTTCCTGGGGTGTCAGTAACGGTGATGGTGCCTGCGTAATCAGCACCGTACTTCGAGTAGTCGACCACGTATCCGGGGCCAACACCCTCTTGTGCTGCCGGCTGGGGTCCTGCGTCGCCGCCCGAGCTCCCACCAGCACACGCACCGAGAACAAAAGCCGATGCGGTAGCAACCGCGATCAGGCCCAAGCCTGTGCGCATTTTCCTTGACTGGAACATTCAGCCTCCTATTGTGTTGTGTTCCGTTGATCCGGGCACCCGCGAATTACGGGATAAGGATCGCCCGCCCCTTGACCTTGCCTGCGGCCAGGTCGTGAAGGGCGGCGTTAGCGTCCGATAGCGAATATTCCTTGGTGGCAAGGGTCACGAGACCTCTACCCGCTAGGGACATTAACTCGTTGAGGTCGGCCCACGTGCCGACCAAGTTTCCGATGATGTTCTTCTCGCCGACAACCATGTTGACGGTAGGAACATTGATGTTTTCGCCATAGCCGATGACGAAGTAGCTACCCATTCCGCGGGTCATCTCGAGACCCTTAGAGGTGGTGCCCTTCTCGCCGACGTAGTCCATGACGATCTCGGCGCCACCGCTGGTCAGGTCGAGAACCTGCTGCACCTCAGTGCCATCAGCCTTGACGAGGTGGTCTGCGCCACTCTCCTTTGCCAACTGCAGCGAGACATCGTTCGTGTCAACGGCAATGATCTCAGCGCCACACATTGCCTTGAGGCACTGGATACCAATGTGGCCAAGACCACCGGCACCAATGACGACCACGTACTGGCCAGGAAGCAACTGCTGCGCGGCTTTCTTCGAAGCGTGGTACGCGGTGAGGCCTGCGTCAGCGAATGCAGCGACGTCCTTAGGAGCCAAGTGCTTGGGCAAAGCCACAATGTTGCGCTGGTGCGTGGTCAGGTACTCCGAGTAACCACCGTCGCAGTCGAGGCCTGGGAACGGGCCATCACCGTGCATGTCGTGACCACGACGCACGTTGATGTCGTGGGGGTTAGCGATTTTCGGGTGCAGGATGACGGGGTCACCCTTCTTGAGCCCGACGACCTCGGAACCAACCTCTTCGACCCAGCCAGCGTTTTCGTGACCCATGATGATCGGAAGAAGGGCATCACCGTTGGGGTCGAAGATGGGCTTCCACACACCCTCAACGATGTGGAGGTCGGTGCGGCAAACGCCAGCACCACCGATCTTGACGATGACATCCGAGCCCGACTTGATTGTTGCATCGGGAACATCCTGCATCGTGACCCAAGTGTCACCAGAGAGAGACTCGTCGTAAGCCTCGAGAACCATTGCTTTCATAGCGTGTGCGTCCTTTCGCGTGTAACGGCACTGTTTAACGTCAAAAGTCTTCGCTAGGCGCAATCACGGCGCCGTGAAGTCTCTGAGAAAAAACGTAGGGCATTTCTCGGGGCCCTGGGGTAATACTCCGTTACTACGTTCCTGGGAGAACGGTAACGGCGCCGAAGGCGGGAAACACGAAGGGCCCGGTCTGTGACCGGGCCCTTCGTGAACAGTGTTTTAGCTGGCTTGCGCCGTTGTGACAGGCAATCCCTGGCGGCGACGCTCGGCTTCGCGCTGAAGAATTTCTGTGGCTGGGTGCTCAAAGATCGGTTTGTCAAGTGAGAGCGATACCTCTCCAGCTGACATCAGCGAGTAGTAACGAAT
>CAZQIH010000042.1:0-8443 GCA_964593715.1 uncultured Microbacteriaceae bacterium | reverse complement strand
ACGGAGGCTGGGAAAGGTCTCCACGAAAGCTTCGGTGTGACCGCCAAGTCCCAGCGTCCCATCGACCAAGAGAGGGGTTGCCCCGGTCAGCGCGGGTGCCAAAAGTTCGATTGCGCGCTCTCGCAACACTGGGATGTGGTGGTAAGTGGCGATCATCGTGTGTCCGATCCACCAGATCCGGTTTTCGGATTCCCTTCCGTGTGATGAACCTGGAACCGGGGAAGGTGTCCCAGGGGCCAACGGAGGGGAGTCGAAAAATCGGAGCTAGAGGAGCCCCGGAATCACCTCCTCCTCGGTTTCAGAGAAGGCTTGCTCTCGGTCTTCGTAGTAGGACTGCCATGCGGAGCTCGACCAAATCTCTGCGCGAGTTCCGGCGCCGATGACGGTTAAGTCGCGCTCCAGCCCGGCATAGTCGCGCAGTGCCGGGGGGATGGTGACTCGGTTTTGCTTGTCCGGAACCTCAGCGCTCGCGCCAGAGAGAAAGAGTCGAAGGAAGTCGCGGCCCGCCTTGCTGGTCAGCGGAGCTTCGCGGAGTCGCTCGACGTGGGCGTCGAAGTCTTTGCTGGTGAAGACGTAGATGCATCGCTCTTGGCCCCTGGTGAGCACTAGGCCATTGGCAAGTTCGTCGCGGAATCGTGCCGGAAGGATGACTCGACCCTTGTCGTCGAGCTTGGGGGCGTGCGTTCCCAGGAACATTCCCGCCCCTCCTTTCGTATCCGGCCGTACTTGAGGTTGCGCACCACTTTACTCCACTTTGCTCCAAAACACACCACTTTAGACCTTTTTCGTCGATATCTTTTCGGGCGTGTCTCCACGCCTGCATCGCTGTAAACACGGGCCTTAACGACAAAAACCGGCCCGAAGGCCGGTTTTTGAAAGGATTACTGGGAGGGCTCTATCCCTCCACTAAGGACTAAAGGGGATCGCCGTTGCTGCGACGCTCCCACCGCTCGTTGAGTTGGTCCATGAAACCAGAACCCGAACCAGAGGCGGGCTTGGGGGATGTGGAGGCGGAGCGACCCTCCACGGGCTTACCCGGAATAGCGACCGCAACCATCACGCCCGTGAACATGATGGCAAAACCTACGATGCCAACGACCGTAAGGTCTGCAGTCACACCGAGAAGCATGGTGACCAGACCTCCCAGAGCGACAATCGCACCGATGGCCATAGCCCGGTAGTTGGGGGCTCTCGATACACCCAGCGTCGTTACGACGTCGGCCTCGTTGTTATAGAGGTTTCGCTCCATCTCTTCGAGCAAACGCTGCTCGCGCTCAGACAGTGCCATAGTCGCCTCCAGGCGTGTATTCGGGTAACTATGAGTGTACGCAGTTTTCCTGAGGATAGGCTAGGTCCGTGTCAGAGCCGATCAAGCTTGTCGACCTCGTCGACTCCCGCCTCGCTAGTTTCCTGGATTCCCGCTCACGTGAGCTTCAGGCCATCTCCCCCGACCTAGAGCACATCATGGACTACACCCGGGGCATGTTGGCCACGGGCAAACGATTCCGGGCGCGCTTTTGTTACTGGGGTTGGCGCGCTGGTGGCGCAAGCGAGATTGACCCCGGCCTCGGGACCGAAACCCTCGACGATCTCGATGCCGTGATTTCACTGGCGTTATCGCTCGAGGTGTTCCATGCGGCAGCTCTCGTCCACGACGACATTATGGACAATTCCGACACCAGGCGCGGTAAGCCCTCCGCCCACCGCGCATTTGAAAGTCTCCACCACGAGCGCGCATACGCAGGAGGGTCGGAGCACTTCGGCCACTCAACCGCGTTGCTCGTTGGCGATCTTCTCCTCGCCTGGAGTGACGACTTGTTGAACCAGGCCTTCTCCTCAATCGACTCCCCCGAGGTTGCCCGGGCAACACGAGCCGAGTTCTCTCGGATGCGCCAGGAAGTCACGGTGGGACAGTATTTGGACATCCACGAAGAGGCCGCCTGGCTGCACTCCACCGAGTCCGAGCGCCTCGAGCGGGCGCTGCGTGTGGTGACCTACAAATCAGCGAAATACAGCATGGAGGCACCGCTCCTGATCGGGGCCTCGCTCGCGGGTGCTGGCCCCAAGGAACTCAGCGCACTGGGCGCGTTCGGCTTGCCGCTTGGTATCGCGTTCCAACTTCGGGATGACGTACTGGGTGTCTTTGGCGATTCCGAGGTCACCGGTAAGCCCTCGGGTGATGATTTGCGCGAGGGCAAGCGCACCGTCCTAATCGCCCTCGCCGAGGCCGCAATGCCCACCGGAGCGAAAGCGATCTTCAACGAGATGCTCGGTGACCGGTCCCTCTCCGGAGAGCAGATCGAAGTCATGCAAGAAACGCTCCATGCCACAGGAGCGCTCGACAAGATTGAAAAGATGATTGCCGACTATGTCGCCGAGGCTATGGAGGCGTTGCACGGGGCTCAACTCTCTGCCGGGGCCACGGCGGAACTTACTCGCCTGGCCGAGGCTGTCACCCAGCGCCAAGCGTAGGCACTAGGCGCGGGGAGCCAGACCTAAAAAGCCAGGGTCTGGGCGAGTCGACGGACCTCACTTTTGCGCCCAGCGCGCAAGGCATCGATGGGGGAAGCCGACAATGCCGCGTGAGATTCCAGGAACCACCACGTAGCGTCCTCATTGGTGAAGCCACCGTCAAGGAGAACCACCACGGTCCCGCGGAGATCTTTCAACGGCTCACTCCCGTCCAGGAAAACCTCCGGAATCTTGAAGACGCCGTCAATCTTGGTTCCCAGGAGGGCTCTCTCTTCAACGAGCCGGTGCACTTTGCCCGGGGTAAGCCCAAGACGCTCGCACACGTCCGGGACAGTGAGCCACACCACGTCCGTTTGATCTCTCACATGTCTAGAGTGCCACGCCCCGGGGCCCAGGGAAACCGCGTGGAGCTACCCGCCCCACCCGGTATGTTACGAATATATTAACTGAAACCCCACAGGTCACAGTGGTTGACTCAGTTCTCAACCTGTGACACCGTAGGTACGGAGCGCCCTACGGCGAGAATGCCCCTTTCACGCAACGATAAGAGCCATGTCTTACGAAGAACACTCCCCCGCTAGCACCGAGTCAAGCGATGACTCTCTGAAGCACGCTGTGTTCCAGGGGCTGACTCCGCGCCCGCAACGCTTCGAGGACAGCTCCGAGCCCGCCACAACGGGGCTTCGGAAAGCGCTTTTTGGCAGCCTTCCGTTTCTGATGACCGGAACGTTGGCGGCAGGCGTGGGTGTGGCGCCCGATGCGGCGACCGCTGCGCACACCGACACAATGGCACTCCAGCCCGGCACAGCACGCGACGACACGAGGCCAGGCCTCGCGCAGCGCCTCAGCCACGCGATGCTTCCCATGGCGCATTCAATCATTGCTGCTGTTCGACCCGACCTCCCCGCCACGTACACCGTTAAGGCAGGCGACACGGTGTCTTCGATCGCGGAGGCTTTCGGACTGCCGACCCCTGCAGTGCTGACACTGACTGGACTGAGCTGGAACTCGCTGGGACACGAGGGCCACATCTTGAAGCTCAGCCCCGAGCCCACCAAGAAGCGAGCAGGCTCCCCCGCGAGGCTTGCAGCCAACGGATATGTCGTCTCTCCCGGTGAAACGATCACCACAATCGCCGGACGTCTGGGAATCTCGACAGAAGCGCTCACTGCGCACAACAACCTTGAGCCAAGTTCCACCATCTACGCCGGCCAAATGCTCCGCGTGCCTGGCGCGACGCGTCCCACCCTGGCGCGGACCACTACCGCGACCATGCCGGTTATCGCAAGTGCGCCGACCATCATTGCAGCGTCAGACACCAGCGAGGGGACAGCCGAGGAGTCGGCAGGGACCGAAACTGCAGCGCCCTTCGACGCTGCAGACCTCCCGCTGGCTGAAAAGCCAGCGCTGATCGTTGTCCAGGTTCCCAAGAAGCCAGTGACCCCCGCTCCTAAGGCTCCCGCGGCAAAGCCAGCGCCGGTGGCTCAGGCGAGCACCCCGACTCCCGCGCCAGCTCCTGCGCCCGAAGCAAGCAGCACTGGTGGAGTGGGGCAGCCTGTGACCGGCTCCATCACTCCGTTGAACGATGAACGCCGGTCAAACGCCCAAATCATCATCCAGGTTGGGCGCGAGCTCGGTGTTCCCGACTACGGAATCGTTATCGCTTTAGCGACAGCGATGCAGGAATCCTCACTCCGTAACATCAACTGGGGCGATCGTGACTCCGTGGGGCTCTACCAGCAACGCCCCTCCAGTGGGTGGGGCACCGTCGAGCAAATCATGGATCAGGCCTACGCAACCCGCCTGTTCTTTGGCGGTCCGCAGAACCCGAACAAGGGAAAGACCCGCGGGTTGCTCGACATCGCCGGATGGCAAAACATGGCACTCACCGACGCCGCCCAGAGGGTTCAAATTTCTGCGTATCCCCAGGCTTACGCAAAGTGGGAACCCAGCGCTTGGGCGTGGTTGTACGAACTGACCTAATGGAGTGGCAACCAGGTTCGCTGGCACTCCCGCCCTACAATCGGCTAAATGGACGCCCCCACGATTGACCCGCTGCTTGGCCGGGTAGTCGACAACCGCTACGTCATCGAACGTCGCGTTGCGAGGGGTGGCATGGCGACGGTATACGAAGCCATGGATCAGCGACTGGAGAGGCCAGTTGCGATCAAGATCATGCACCCCCACTTAGCTGAAGACGCCGACTTCACGCGACGCTTCATTCAGGAGGCACGGCAAGCAGCCAGGCTTGCCCACCCCAACATCGTGAACGTTTTTGACCAGGGCCAAGACGGCGCCATCACCTTTATCGTGATGGAGTACCTCCCAGGAATCACTCTTCGGGAGTTGCTCAACGATTTTGGCGCTCTGACCCCCGCGCAAACACTCGACATTGTGAAAGCTGTTCTCTATGGCCTGGATGCAGCCCACTCCGCGGGCATAGTCCACCGCGACCTAAAGCCTGAAAACGTCCTGCTCGCAGATGACGGTCGAATCAAGATTGCTGACTTCGGGTTAGCCCGCGCTGCCAGCCACAACACGGCAACGTCGCAAGCGCTGCTTGGCACCATCGCGTATCTCTCGCCCGAACTGATTTCCCGGGGCGTTGCCGATGTGCGCAGTGACATCTATGCGCTTGGCATCATGATGTTCGAGATGCTCACCGGTCAACAGCCCTACCAGGGTGACCAAGCCGTGACGATCGCCTACCAGCACGCCAACGACATTGTGCCAACGCCGAGTTCAAAGAATCCAGCGATTCCTGCCCAGTTCGACGAGGTCGTGGCCTGGTGTAGTGAGCGCTCCCCCGACGACAGACCCCCTCACGCCAGAGCTCTTCTGGAACACGTTGTCGAGCTCGAGAAGCTCCTAGGCCCAGAGTCGCTGACACAGGCAACACAGACGCTCAACGCCACTGTTGCGATGACACAGCGCATGTCGGCTTTGGACATGCAAGAAACCGAAGTGCTTGACCCCCGCTCAGCGGTTTTTGCTGAGCTTGAACCCACCGTCGTACTGCCTCCAGCCGCTGTGGACCCGTCTCCCCAGCAGCCGGTTCGGACTTCCGCAAGACAGCGCGGTCGAGGAAAGCTCGTCGCAATCGTCTCCCTGATCGCAGCACTCGTTCTCGGTGGCGGTGCGGCCGCATGGTGGTGGGGAGGCGTTGGCGGGGGTGTCGAAATTCCGGACGTGAACGGCGTCACCGTTGACGAGGCGACCGCAACACTTATCGCTGCTGAGCTCGAGGTCTCTGATGTGGTTCTCGAGGAATTTGATCTGGTGTTACCCGCTGGAATCGTCAAGGGAACGAATCCCCCAGCCGGCGAGTCAGTAGAGCGGGGCAGTATCGTGCGCCTCGTTGTCTCCTTAGGCCCTAACCCGGTGAGCGTGCCGGCAGTCACCGGGAAGACTCTTCAAGACCTCACGACTGAGTTCGAAGCCGTGAATCTGATTGTTGGCGCGACCAGTGAAGAATTCAATGACTTCGTTGAGGCTGGCACCATTCTCAGGTTGACAACCCCCGAGGGTGTCGCCTTGCCTGCAGGCTCGGAAGTTTTGGCCGGCAGCACACTGAATGTGGTGGTCTCTGCTGGAGCGATTCCCTCTGTTGAGGGGCTCACGGTGGACGAGGCCAGACGCTTGCTTCAAGAGGTTGGCCTCCTGGGAATCGTCGGAGGAGATGGAGAATTCTCCGAGACCATCCCCGAGGGCTCAGTCGTAAAGATTCTTGATCGGGACACTCGTATCGTTGTGCCAGGCGACACCCTCACACTGCTGGTCTCTCGCGGCCCGGAACTTGTGGAAGTTCCCGATGTCATTGACAACACGATTTCCGATGCGAAACGCAAGCTCGAGGCTCTGGGCTTCCGCGTGGAAGTTCGGTCCGAATTTCCTGAGGAAGACTGGTCAAAGTCCTTTGCACGGGTCACCAGTGTGGATCCCTCAGTAGGTCAAGAGGTTCCCGCCGGCACGCTGATCATTCTGCGGAGCTTCGTTTAGGACTGGCTGAGTTCTTCCGCTACAAGGAAGGCAAGCTCCAGCGATTGCTGGTGGTTCAGTCGCGGGTCACACAGGGATTCGTACTTTGTCTCAAGACCCAACTCATCAATCTGTTGCGAACCACCGAGGCACTCGGTGACATCATCACCCGTCAGTTCAACGTGAACTCCGCCTGGGTGGGTCCCCACTGAGCGGTGAGCCTCGAAGAAGCCTTGAACCTCGTTGACCACATCATCGAAGCGACGTGTTTTATACCCGGTGGATGTCGTAATGCCATTGCCATGCATGGGATCGGTCACCCAGACTGGCTGCACTTCGAGGGATTTGGTCGCCTCCAACAGTGGTGGCAGCGCGTCGCGAATCTGGCCTGCGCCCATACGAGTAATCAATGTCAGCCGTCCGGGCTCACGAGTCGGATCGAGCTTCTCAATCAGCGCTTCGAGCGCTGCCGGCGTCATCGAAGGGCCGACCTTGACTCCGATCGGATTACGAATCCTCGAGAAGAAGTCAACGTGTGCGCCATCGATGTCACGCGTGCGCTCACCAATCCAGAGGAAATGGCCCGAGGTCACATACGGAGTTCCCGTCCTCGAATCAATCCTGGTCAGCGGACGTTCGTAATCCATCAACAAACCTTCATGGCTGGCATAGAACTCGACTCGCTTAAGCTCATCAAAATCTGCGCCGGCAGCCTCCATGAATCGAATCGCCCGGTCGATTTCCTTGGCAAGCCCCTCATAGCGCGCATTAGCCGGGTTCTCGGCAAAGCCCTTGTTCCAGCTGTGAACCATCCGCAAATCGGCAAAACCACCCTGCGTAAACGCGCGAATCAGATTGAGGGTGGACGCGGCGGTGTGGTAGCCCTGGAGCATACGCGCGGGGTTCGGTGTTCTGGATTCTTCCGTGAAGTCATAGCCATTGACGATGTCACCGCGGTACGCGGGAAGCGTCACGCCTTCGCGGGTTTCGTCGTCACTCGAGCGGGGCTTCGCGAACTGGCCCGCCATACGACCCATCTTCACAATCGGCATCGACGCGCCATAGGTCAGGACTACCGCCATCTGCAGGATGGTCTTGACCCGGTTCCTGATGTTGTCCGCGGTCGCACCGGCAAATGTCTCGGCACAGTCACCCCCCTGAAGCAGGAAGGCCTTTCCGCTAGCAACGCGCGCTAGACGATCGCGAAGAAGGTCAACTTCACCGGCAAAAACAAGGGGAGGAACACTCTGTAGCTCGCGGGACACCGCAGCGGCTGCTTCCGCGTCTGGCCACTGAGGCTGCTGCTTAATGGGCAGACGACGCCAGTTGTCCAAGCCTTCGACCACTCCGGGAGCCGGAGCGACGGAGCCTTCGGTGGTGTTCACGATTCCTCAATTTCTGTGCAGTGCGAAGACAAGCCTAGCCTGGCAGGCGAAGTCCCCACATCGAGTCCTAGGCGGTGGGATTGCGCAGTGTCGAGGCATAGACGTCGACGTATTCCTGCCCGCTGAGTTTGTTCATCTCATAGATGATCTCGTCGGTGATCGCTCTCAGGACAAATCGATCGCTCTCCATTCCGCGAAAACGGGAAAAGTCCAGCGGCTCTCCCAGGATTACACCGACTTTGTGAACCTTCGGGAACTTACTGCCCAAGGGCATCACTTTCTCCGTATCGATGACCGCAGCGGGAATAACGGGAACGTTGGCCTCAAGAATCATGCGTGCTACGCCAGTGCGACCGCGAAACATGCGGCCATCCGGGCTTCTCGTACCCTCGGGATAAATGGAGAGGACCTTACCCTCAGAGAGAACCTGCAGGCCAGCGTTGAGCGATGCTTCGGAGGCTTTTCCGCCAGAGCGATCAATGGGCAATTGACCAGCTGAGGTCATAAACAGGCGTATTGCCCAACCCTTTATCCCGCGACCGGTGAAATAGTCACTCTTCGCCAGAAAGGCCATCTGGCGATCGACCACCAAGGGAAGAAAGAGTGAG
>CAZQIH010000041.1:0-8751 GCA_964593715.1 uncultured Microbacteriaceae bacterium | reverse complement strand
CGAATCGGGTTGATTTTGTGAGGCATGGTTGATGAACCCGTGGCGCCAGGCTCAGGAATTTGGCGCAGATAACCCAGGGAAATGTAGGTCCACATGTCGGTGGCGAGGTTGTGGAGAATCTTGTTCCCGTGACTGATCGACCCCAGCACTTGGGCGAGGGCGTCGTGGGATTCAATCTGCGTGGTCAATGGATTCCAGGTGAGGCCCAAGTCTTCGACGAACTTCTTACTCACTACTGGCCAATTGACAGAGGGTTCGGCGACCACGTGAGCGGAAAACGTTCCGGTAGCGCCGCTGAACTTGGCCAAATACGTTTGGGACGACACCCGCTCGATGATTGAGGAGAGCCGGTGTGCAAAGACGCCAATCTCTTTGCCCATGGTCGTCGGGGTAGCGGGCTGACCGTGGGTCCTTGCCAGCATGGGCTGGTCCCTCCACGACTGCGCGAGAGTGCGCAGCGATTCGTGAACCCGAACTAAGGCTGGAAGCCAGATGGATGCAATCCCGTCGCGAACGACGAGTGCGTAGGAGACGTTGTTAATGTCTTCGCTCGTGCAACCAAAGTGAACAAGCTCGTGCAGGCTCTCCAAGCCCTCGGCGCTCAGTACATCCCGCACGAAATACTCGACGGCCTTGACGTCGTGCTTGGTTTTTGCTTCGTACGTGGCGATAGCAGCGACATCAGCCTCCGAGAAGCGAGCGACGACGTCGCGCAATCTGGTGATGGTGGCCTCTGGGAGCGGGGTAGTTCCAGCAACACCCTCAGCGCACAGGCGGATGAGCCATTCGATTTCGACCCTCACCCGGGCGCGGTTGAGTGCTGCCTCCGAGAAGAAGTCCGCTAGCGGTGCAGTGGCTTCGCGGTAGCGGCCATCGAGCGGGCTCAATGGCTGGTGGCCCAACTGTGACATGGTCACCTTCCTCACGCGGGAGTATCCCTTCCTATTCTTCCCTACTTCTTGTCTGTCCACGAGGAGTGCGTGCCGTCAATATTCAGCGGAGTTGGCTCGTGGCTGGGCCGGCTCGCTAGGTGTGGGACACACTGGCCCGGTTTCCAGCGTTGCCGGTCGGGGGTGAGAGTGAGTTCTGCGAGCAGAGAAGTTGTGGCACATCAAGCACACCAACTGCGCCGTATCGCTGGCCTCCTGGAGGCGGCATCGTCCGGCGGCGACTGGGGTGGCCCGGCCGAGCGCGAATGTTCGCGTCATATTCGCGGCCTCGAAGCCGATCTGAGAGGTGCTGCCAGATCGCTGGTGATGGCCGCCGAGTATGCAGGAATCCATTCGGTGATGGCCAGGCTGTGAGCAATGACCCTCTGTGGATTACGGGCCCCTACGGAGTCTTTGTCGCTGAGGAACACGTGTTGGCGCTTGCCGATGTGTTGGCCAGAGTGGCGAGAGACTGCGCGGAGGTTGCTCGCGAGCTCGACGGGCTCTCGGTTCCCAGCGAAGACCCCTGGGCCTCGGTGGACTGGGACGTCGTCGCCAGGCATGCACGCCGAGTTCGGGATCTAGGCGCAGAAGCCACGCGCTTGGCGCAGGCGCTCTGGGCCTACGCCACGGCAAGCGCGGACCAAGAGCGGGCCCGCGTTGCGACATTTGTCGCGCCCCGGGAGCGACTCTTTGCCACCGCTATTGCAGCGATGACCGGCAACTACCCTCACGCCGACTGGAGCGCGTGGGGGTTACCGGCTGCGGCGGGTTCAATACTGGGTCCCTATGTATCGAGGGGGAGGATGCAAGTCCATCCGTGGGAGCTGGGCCCCAGCGCCCCTGTCGTCCAAGCATCGAGCGTTGAGGAAAGAATTCTCCGCATTCCGCCCTCCCACACGCCGATCAGAATTGAGCGCTATTCGCGGGAGGGCGGGCTTGTCAACACAGAAGTTTTCATCGCGGGGACCAGCGATTGGGGTGTTGGCCACAGCTCGAATCCCTTCGATTTGGAGAGCAACATGGCCTTAGTGGCTGGTCTTGGCTCGGCATCGTGGGTTGCGGTGGAAATGGCTATGAAGCGCTCCGGAGTCCGCGATGGTGATCGGGTGACCTTTGTCGGGCACTCCCAGGGCGGGGTTATCGCTGCTCGTCTTGCAGAGTCTGGGCGCTATACGACGACAGGCTTAATCACGGTGGGTGCTCCGCTGGGGGGAACTCCCATTCACGGCAACTATCCCGCGGTGTCGATTTCTCACACTGATGACGTTGTCCCCCCGCTTGGTGGCCGACTCGAACCAACGCGGGCCATGGGGGTGTCTCGCCATAGCGGCGCAGATGTGGGTGATGTTGCCGGTGCGCACTCGTTGGAGCGGTATGCGGCCACTGCCGCCGAGTTTGATCGCTCGCCGGCGCACGCACAACTGCCGAACTTTAGTGGGGGTGGGGCAACAGCCAGACCGAGCTATTTCCGGGCGAGCCGGGATGTTGTTTCTTAGCGGGATTTCTTGGTCAAGGGACGCAACAGCATTCCAATGATCCACGCGGAGAGGCTGAGCACCAGTGCGCCGATGATTCCCCAGTAGTAGTCCTGGACAAACAAACCAAAGGTGAGCCACGTGGAGACAACGTTGACAAGTAGCAGCAGCAAACCGTTCACCACAAGGGCGATGAGCCCGAGGGTGATCACGTAGAGGGGGAAAGCAACTATGCGGATGGCATTGCCAATAATGCCGTTGATTAGCCCAAACACCAGAGCAATAAAAAGATAGCTGAGGACCAGTTCAAGGCTCGGCCCGCCCACCACAATGGGTTCGCCCTCTGCATAGGGGACCATGGTCAGGCCTGGAACAATCCACACAGCAATGGCAAGTGCGATGGCGTTAACGGTGAGTCGAACCACGAATCGAAGCATGCTCCCATGATGGCCTGAGACTCCCCCAAACACCAAAGCGATGTGGGCTGGTTACGGCGAAATGCGAAACCCGTTGTAGGACGCTGACGGGTCCCAGAAGCCTCGCGCCGCTAGATTAGAGCCATGCCGTACACGGAGCACACTCTTCGACTTTTGGCTCCTGATGGAACCCTCGTCGTGAACGACCGCACCGAGGCGTATCAGGATGCCATTTCGCATCTCACTGAGGCAGATTTCCGAGAGTTCTATCGCGTGATGAGCGTGGTCCGTCGCTTCGACATCGAAGCGGGTAACCTTCAGCGCCAGGGCCACATGGCGCTCTGGGTGCCAAGTATCGGCCAGGAGGCGGCCCAGGTGGGGTCAGCCTTTGCGAGCAGACCCCAAGATCACATCTTCCCTGCCTACCGTGAGCACTCCGTTGCCTACATTCGGGGTCTCGATTTGGTCGACATTATTCGCATGCTCCGCGGCCTCACACACGGCGGTTGGGACCCGAAGAAGACCAACAATTTCCACCTCTACACCTTGGTGATTGGTTCCCACACTCTCCACGCCACCGGTTACGCCATGGGAATTGGCTTTGATGGCGCCTGCTCGACTGGTGATCTCGAGAAGGACGAAGCGGTCATTGTCTACTTTGGCGATGGCGCAACAAGCCAGGGCGACACCAATGAAGCAATGATTTTTGCGCAGAGCTTCCAAACACCCCAGGTCTTCTTCCTGCAGAACAACCATTGGGCAATTTCGGTGCCAGTGAGGGTGCAGTCGAGGACCCCACTGTTCGAGCGCGCCGCTGGTTTTGGAATCCCGAGTGTTCAAATTGATGGCAACGACGTTCTGATGAGTTACGCGGCAACGCGCATCATGACGGACCAGGCACGATCGGGCCAAGGGCCTCAGTTCATCGAGGCGATGACCTACCGAATCGGTGCGCACACCACGAGTGATGACCCGACTAAGTATCGGGACGAAGACGAGTTGGCCTTCTGGCAGGCTCACGACCCTATTGACCGCTTCCGCGCCTATCTCCAAGGTCTCGGTGTTGAGCAAGGATTCTTTGACGCCGTAGCTAGCGAAGCAGAGGACTTCGCAGCAGACGTGAGAAAGCGCACGCTGGCACTGGAGAACCCCCCGGTTTCCAATATTTTTGCCCACGTCTATACAGAAGACCACCCGGTGGTGGCCGATCAGGCAGCGTGGCTCGAAAACTACCTCTCCTCGTTTGAGCAGGGGGCATCGTGACCGATATTCCTATGGCAAAGGCCATCAACGAGGGCATCAAGGCCGCAATGCTTGCCGACAACAAGGTGCTCGTGATGGGCGAGGACATCGGACAGCTCGGCGGAGTTTTCCGGGTGACCGAAGGACTCCAGGAACAATTTGGGCCATCTCGCGTGATCGATACCCCACTGGCCGAGTCGGGAATTGTCGGTTCGGCGATTGGTCTGGCCATGCGCGGTTATCGGCCGGTGTGCGAGATTCAGTTCGATGGCTTCGTCTATCCGGCGTTTGACCAGATTGTGTCGCAGTTGGCGAAGCTGACGATGCGGCACGAATCTACTCAGGCTTTCCCCGTCGTCATTCGTATTCCCTACGGTGGCCACATTGGCGCCGTTGAGCACCACCAGGAAAGCCCTGAGGCGTATTTCGCTCACACTGCTGGGCTGCGGGTGGTATCGCCGTCCAGCCCCCACGATGCTTACTGGCTGATTCAAGAGGCCATCAAGTCTCAAGACCCTGTCATCTATTTGGAGCCCAAGAGTCGCTACTGGCATAAGGGCCCTATTGACGACGAGAAATCTGGCCTGTTGATGCACCAAGCTCGCGTTGTTCGCGAGGGTAGCGACGTGACCCTGATGTGTCATGGCGCCATGGTGAGTGTGGCTCTTCAAGCAGCCGAAATCGCCCAGAGCGAGGGCGTGAACATTGAAGTGATCGACCTTCGTTCACTCTCACCCATCGACTACGACACGATCCTTGATTCGTTGAGAAAAACAGGCCGAGCCGTTGTTGCGCAGGAAGCACCAGGCAACGTGAGTGTCGGCAGTGAAATCGCTGCGACACTGACCGAGAAAGCCTTTTACGTGATGGAGGCCCCGGTGTTGCGCGTTAGCGGCTTCGACACCCCCTTCCCCCCTGCCAAACTGGAGGGCATTTATCTGCCGGACACCGATCGCATACTTGACGCCGTGGATCGAAGCCTGGCTTACTGATGATGAGTGTTAAGGAGTAACTGTGTCGCTCTTCACCTTCCCCCTGCCCGATGTTGGCGAGGGCCTTACTGAGGCCGAAATCGTCTCGTGGCGCGTGAAGCCCGGCGACACGGTCAGCGTCAACCAGATTGTCTGCGAAATTGAGACCGCGAAGTCCTTAGTCGAGCTGCCCTCCCCGTTCGAAGGTGTTGTGCACGAATTGCTCGCTGCAGAGGGCGACACGGTCCAGGTGGGCGCCCCGATTATCTCTGTTGAAGGCGAGGGGGAGGCCGCAACGCCCGCCCCCGAGGGCGTTGTTGAGACTGTCGCTGATGCCGAGGGAAGCGTGAGTCATGAAAGCGCCGAGTCAGCGCCTAAGAATCTTGTGGGTTATGGAACCGGGCCCTCGACGCCACTCTCCCGCAGGCGCAGGGGAGCCCAATCCATGGAGACCCCTGCAGCTTCTCCTGTCGCGCGCCCCGATCTGCCCGTAGTCGAGGCGGTTCCCATCATCGCCAAGCCACCCATCCGGAAGCTAGCTAAGGACTTAGGCGTTGACCTTTCCTCGGTCGTGGCCACCGGCCTCGCCGGTGAGATTATGCGTGAGGATGTCATTCGGCACGCCGGCCAGGCCACTGTGTTTAGAAACCTTGAGACACCGAAATGGCCGGAGAATCGTGAAGATCGCATTCCGGTCAAGGGCGTTCGCAAGGCCATCGCGCAGGCGATGGTCAAGAGCATGTTCGAAGCCCCCCACGTCTCGGTGTTCGTTGACGTGGATGCCACACGGACGATGGATTTCGTGAAGCGCCTGAAGGCTTCGCCTGATTTTGCCGGAATTAAGGTGTCTCCCTTGCTGGTCATGGCAAAGGCCATGATCTGGGCGGTTCAGAGGAACCCCACCGTCAATTCCACGTGGACGGACAGCGAAATCATCGTTCACCACTTCGTCAACCTTGGTGTTGCCGCAGCGACTCCTCGCGGCTTGATCGTTCCCAACGTCAAGGAAGCGCACACGTTGAGCCTGCGTGATTTGGCACTGGCGTTGGAGAAGTTGACGTTGACTGCTCGTGATGGAAAGACAACTCCCGAGGACATGTCCTCGGGAACCATCACCATCACGAACCTTGGCTCCTTCGGTGTTGATACCGGAACCCCGATTCTGAACCCGGGTGAGGTGACGATTGTTGCGCTGGGAACAATCAAGCCAAAGCCCTGGGTTGTCGATGGCGAGGTGCGCGCTCGCATGGTGACGACAGTTGCGGCGAGCTTTGATCACCGCGTCGTGGATGGGGATGTGGCCAGCAAGTTCGTTGCGGATGTTGCAAGCGTCATGGAGGAGCCGGCCCTACTCCTTGATTGATGTTGACAATCATTATCAATAAGAAGTACAGTGCTGGTATGAAAAATAACCGCAGTGCCCTCGCTCTGTTCAGTTCCTCTCTCCTTGTCCTTGCCGGATGCTCGTCTGCCGAGCAAGCCGAAGTCGCGAACGCGCCAACTTCGGAAGAAGGTACCGCCGCGGCCGTCGACGAGGCATCAGTCGTCGTGACGACGACCATTTTGGGAAGTGTCGTGGGTGAGATTCTGACGTGCGCGGTGGGCTCCGATGCGTCGATGACGGTGGTCATGCCGATTGGCGCCGACCCCCATGATTTCCAGCCTTCGTCGGAGCAGGTCGCCGCCATGAGCACCGCAGATGTGGTCGTCTCGAATGGCCTTTTTTTGGAGCAAGGCCTTGTCTCTGTCCTCGAAAGCCTGGAGACCGATGGGGTGAGGGTCCTCCATATCGCCGAGCTGGTTGGTCCACTGCCCTTCGCCGATGAGCACACCGATGACCACACCGATGACCACGCTGATCACGACGACCACACCGATGAATCTTCAGAGGCGCACGCTCACGGAGATTTTGACCCTCACTTCTGGTTCGACATGGAGCGGATGGCGCTTGCCGCTGAGCTCGTTGGTTCAGAACTAGCGGCGGCGACTGGAGTTGGTGACTACGAAAGCTGTGGGGTGAGTGTCGCGGCTGATGTTCGTAGTGCTGAGGCCGGCGTCATTGCTGTGTTGCAGGCAGTTCCGGACGCATCTCGAGTCTTGGTCACTGATCACGACGCCTTTGGATATTTCGCTGAGCGCTATGACTTTGAGGTTGCCGGGGTAGTCATTCCTGGCGGTTCGACATTGTCTGACCCGAGCTCGCGAGAGCTCGCTGAGCTAGTTGAGGTTATTGAACGCGAGGGTGTCCCCGCGATCTTTGCCAACACCGCTACGGCATCGGATGTTGTGGCATCTTTAGCGGCTGAGGTTGGCCGCGACGTTCAGGTTGTTCCCTTGTTCGTGGGAAGCCTGGGTGGCCCGGGCAGTGGAGCAGAGGATTACATCTCGATGATGTCGCTGAACGCTTCGTTGATCGCCGATGCGCTGACAGACTAAGCCTGTGGATTGGTGGCTAGCCCCTTTTGAACTCGGCTTTCAGCAGAGGGCTCTGTGGGGTGGAATTCTTGCCGCTTTGATGGCCTCTACCGTGGGCACCTGGCTGGTGCTCCGGGGCATGAGTTTTTTTGGTGACGCGTTTGTTCACGGAATCATCCCGGGGATTGCAGCAGCGGTGGTTCTTGACATCAACCCCTTCATTGGCGCGGCTGTCGCCGCGCTGGTGATGGTGATCGCCATTGAACTCGTCCAACGCAAAACGGTACTCGGCGAGGACACCTCTATTGGTCTGCTGTTTGTCGGCATGCTGGCACTGGGTGTCGTGATCATTTCCCAGCTCGACTCATACTCCGGAAGCTTGACCAGCATTCTGTTCGGCGACGCTTTGGGTGTGACGTGGACTGGAATTTATAGCCAGGTGGCCATTCTTGCCATTGTGTTGATTGCCGTCGTAGTGCTCTATCGTCCCCTCCTGGCGCTCAGTCTCAACAAGGAGAAGGCGGAACTGTTGGGAATGCGGCCCGGATTCACTCACGCAGCATTGCTTGCGCTCATCGCACTGGCCGTGATTGGCAGTTATCAGTCGGTGGGAACGCTCTTGGTCTTCGGTCTGCTCGTCGGACCACCGGCTGTAGCGAGTCTTCTTTCACGCAGTGTCGTTCAGATGATGATGGTCGCCGCGGTTGTCGGGGTTATCTCGGTGTGGTTGGGACTGACAATCAGCTACCACTTTGGCACCGCAGCATCAGCAACCATGGCTTTGGTGCCGATTGTCCTGTTCTTTGCGCTTCTGGGTACGAAAAACCTCACTCGTCTTCTCCTGCGAGGAGCGGTTCGATGAGCGACATCGTGGTGGGAGTAGGCGTAGAAATCACGCGTGAAGGCAAGGAGGTCCTCGGGGCTTCCGATTTCACAATTCCTGAGGCAAAAATCACCGCCATCATTGGCCCCAACGGAAGCGGGAAGTCGACCGTTCTGCATGCGATTGCAGGACTGTTGGGCCTTCACGCAGGGTCACTCAGCGTCTTGGGAGACACTCCTGTGCATTCCCGGTCCCAAGTTGCCTACGTGCTTCAGCACATGAACGTGAACCACGGGATTCCAATGACGGTTAAAGACGTTGTGTCGATGGGCCGCTACCCGCTCCGCGGTTTTGTGGGCAAGTTCGAGCCAGCGGATCGGGACGCCGTGAGGGCAGCGATGGAGCTGTTGCGTGTTGATGATCTGGCGGAGCGTCAGGTCTTCCGCCTGTCTGGAGGGCAGCGACAGCGCGTGTTCG
>CAZQIH010000040.1:0-8887 GCA_964593715.1 uncultured Microbacteriaceae bacterium | reverse complement strand
TTCGGGAACCTCGTTCGTGATGCGGTTCGACACCTTTGCCAGAACGTCATAGGGCAACCTGCTCCAGTCAGCCGTCATAGCGTCTTCACTGGAGACCGGGCGCAGCCCAATCGGGTGGCCATAGGTGCGACCATCGCCTTGAACACCGACTGAGCGCACATCAGCCAGAAGGACCACCGGACACTGCCAGATTTCTGCGTCCAAGCCAGCCAGCGTGAGTTCTTCCCGGACAATTTTGTCGGCAGCGCGCAGCGTGTCGAGGCGGTCCTTGGTTACCTCGCCAATGATGCGAATACCAAGGCCAGGGCCTGGGAACGGGTGGCGCCCGACGATAGCTTCTGGCAAACCAAGTTCACGGCCAATCGCGCGAACCTCATCTTTAAACAGGGCGCGAAGTGGCTCGACCAAATCAAACTCGAGGTCATCGGGAAGACCCCCCACGTTGTGGTGGCTCTTGATGACCGCGGTTCCGGAACCCCCACCACTCTCAACGATGTCGGGATAGAGGGTTCCCTGCACGAGGTACTTCACCTGCGCTCCGCCGTCTTTCGCTTGCGCAACAATCTCAGCGGCGGCACTTTCGAAGGTTCTAATGAATTCACGCCCGATGATCTTGCGCTTCGTTTCAGGATCACTCACACCGGCAAGCGCGCTGAGGAACTGCTCCTCGGCGTCCACAGTCACGAGGCGGACACCGGTCGCAGCAACGAAATCCTTCTCCACCTGCGCTCGCTCTCCCGAGCGCAAAAGGCCATGGTCGACGAACACACAGACCAGTTGGTCCCCCACTGCCTTGTGAACCAGCGCGGCAGCAACAGCCGAGTCGACTCCACCGGAGAGCCCGCAGATCACGAGGTCCCCACCGACCTGGCTAGCAACAGCGTCAATCTGTTCGGCAATCACGTTGCCGCTATTCCAGCTGCGATCGAGCCCCACAACCTTGTGGAGGAAGTTCTCCAGCACGCCTTGCCCATGCTCGGAGTGATTGACCTCGGGGTGCCACTGCACGCCAAACATCTTCTTGTCTTCTGAACCAAACGCCGCAACTCCCGTGGCGTCGGTGGAAGCGAGGACATCAAAGCCCGGCGGGGCGCTCTGCACCTGGTCGCCGTGGCTCATCCAGGTGGTTTGCTTCTCCGGCTGGCCAGCAAAGAGAGGCGTGAGGCCGGGGTTGACCGTGGTCGCGGTTGCGCCGTATTCACGGAGTCCCGTTTTCCCCACATCCCCACCGAGCGCTTGGGCCATCACCTGGAAGCCATAGCAAATGCCCAGCACTGGAACGCCCAGCTCAAGGATGCCCTCCTGAAGGGAGGGCGAGCCTTCTTCATAGACGCTGGATGGGCCACCGCTCAGCACGATCGCTAGCGGGTTCTTAGCTGCAATCTCCGATGCGCTGGCATGGTGAGAAATGATTTCCGAGTAGACGCCGGCTTCGCGAACCCGCCTGGCAATCAGCTGGGCATACTGGGCGCCAAAGTCCACGACCAGAACCGGCCGGTGTTCACTCACGAGTCACTCCCTGCTGTGGCGATGATGTCCTCAACAACCCGGTGCGCCCAACGCTCCAGGAAAAACGAGAACACGGGGAACAAACCACCAGAGGCAAGCCACAAGAAACGCCATAACGGCCAGCGCAACAGACTCCAGACCCGGAAGCAGGTGAACAGGTAGACGACATAAAACCAGCCGTGGGCAATAAGGATCGCTGAGGACAGATTGATGGCCTGCACGGTGTCGTTAGGCACAAAGGCTAGGAAGCCCTGTGGGCCCAACATTTCCAGTTCACTTCCAAAGCCGTATTTGGCGATGATCTCCACGGCAAGCAGAAGAAGCAAGACACCTGTCACGTTGGCCGCACGAGAGAACCACTTCAGAGCGGTGGAGACTCGCTCTACCTGGGCGCCAGTAAGTGCCACGGGGGAGCCTTGAGCCATGACCCAAGTTTAGGGGGATTCTCTGGATGCTTCCTCGAGTTCGCGCTCCCACTCATCCTTGACAAGTCGATACCAGAGATAGATCGCAAAGACTCCAAAGATTGCCCACTCAGCCGCGTAGAAGAGATTAAGCCAGTTGAGTTGCCGCTCCGTCGCTGGGGCTTCGGTCCCAATCGTGAGCAAGCCCTCTGGTGCCTCGGCCAGAACGAGGTACCCTCCATACACCGGACCTGGATTCGACCAGAGATTGAGCAGTTCGGGAACGGCAAGCGCGGAGCGCTCCCCTGCCCGAAAGTCGGACTGCTGCGGAGATTCTGTAGGAACATAGCGCCCCACCAAGGGCGACTGGGGATTAGGAATCTCGGAGAAGGTGATGGTTTCTGGCGACCATCCCACGGCAACGGCCAGTGATGCCCCCGCTGGGGTTTGGCAGTGTCGAACCAACCACGAGCCAGTCCCACCACTGGTCGGTCGATTCGTGATGACAACGTCGTCGCCCTGCACAAAGGAACACATCACGCTGACCATTCGGCCACTGGCATCTGTGGTGATAACCGACTGCGGGGAGCCCACGCTCTCCAGTGGCACCGTGTTCTCCGTGTCGCGTTCGATCACGGTGGCCTCAGCAATGCTGCGCTCTAACTGCCATTGGCCAAGGGCTGCGAAGACGCCGGCGACCACCAAGGCAAGTACGAGAGCGG
Organism: uncultured Microbacteriaceae bacterium; assembly: GCA_964593715.1. Classification (GTDB taxonomy): domain Bacteria; phylum Actinomycetota; class Actinomycetes; order Actinomycetales; family Microbacteriaceae; genus Pontimonas. Next base: position 6,252 of record CAZQIH010000040.1, on the reverse strand, counting down.
CGATCCACTTCGGCCTTCTGGCTACGCGCCACACAGCAGTCTCCTCACATCACCGACGCTTAGAAGCGTAGAGGGCGGGGCTTACAAAACCCCGGGTGCGACTAGCGCGAGACCACAATCTCTACGCGCTGGAATTCTTTGAGGTCTGAGTATCCACACGTCGCCATCGAGTGGCGCAGCGCACCCATCAGGTTGGTGCGGCCATCAGCAGAGTGGGCCGGGCCGTAGAGAACTTCTTCCAAGGGCCCATCGTGTCCGACCCAAGCCCTATATCCGCGGGGCATGGTGGCGTGGTGGGCCTCTGGCCCCCAGTGCCAGCCTTGGCCGGGTGCTTCAGCTGCTCTGGCCAAGGTCGAGCCGAGCATAACCGCATCCGCTCCGGTCGCAATGGCCGCGACAATGTCGCCGCTTCGGCCAAGTCCACCATCGGCAATGACGTGGACGTAACGACCACCGGATTCGTCCAGGTACTCGCGCCTGGCGCTCGCCACATCAGAAATAGCGGTGGCCATCGGAGCGTGGATGCCAAGCGATGCCCTCGTCGAGGATGCGGCCCCGCCGCCAAAGCCCACGAGCACTCCAGCTGCTCCGGTGCGCATCAAGTGAAGAGCGGCCGTGTAGGTGGCGGCCCCACCCACAATCACGGGGACGTCGAGTTGGTAGATGAACTCTTTCAAGTTCAGTGGCTCGCGGTTTTTGCTCACGTGCTCGGCGCTCACCGTGGTGCCTCGGATAACAAAGAGGTCAACCCCAGCACCGAGGACCGTCTCGGAAAACTCGTGGGTGCGCTGCGGGCTCAAAGCGCCAGCTACAGGAACACCCGCATCTCTAATCTCTGCAAGGCGCAACTTAATCAGTTCAGGCTTGATCGGCTCGGCATAGATGCGCTGAAGCCCCCGGGTTGCCTCGTCCTCACTAAGAGAAGCAATTTCTTTGTATGCCTTGGTGGGGTCTTCATACCTGGTCCAGAGACCCTCAAGGTTCAAAACACCCAGTCCACCGAGCTTCCCCATCGCGATGGCGCTTGCCGGGGACATCACCGAGTCCATAGGAGCGGCGATTACCGGAGAGCGGAAAGTAAACGCGTCGATCTTCCATTCAATGGAGACATCTTCTGGGTCTCGGGTGCGACGGCTGGGAACGACCGCGACGTCATCAAAGGAATACGCCCGAACGGCACGCTTCGTGAGCCCTACCTCAACCTCATTCACGCGCACTAGCCTATCGGCGAAGCACCGAGTGCGCTCTAGCGACGGTAGTTGGGGGCCTCGACGACCATCTGAATGTCGTGGGGGTGGGACTCTTTCAAACCGGCAGGCGTGATCCGGACAAACTTGCCCTTGGCCTTCAACTGATCGATTGTTGCGGCACCGGTGTAGAACATGGATTGACGCAATCCACCGAGCAGCTGGTAGACCACCGAGCCCAAGGGGCCTCGGTAGGGCACCTGGCCCTCGATGCCCTCGGCGATGAGTTGCTCATCGCTTGGCACATCAGCCTGGAAGTAACGGTCTCTCGAATAGGAGGTCTTCGTGCCACGAGTCTGGAGCGCGCCCAGGGAACCCATGCCGCGGTAGTTCTTGAACTGCTTGCCATTGACAAAGATGAGGTCGCCGGGGCTTTCATCGGTGCCTGCCAGTAGCGAACCGAGCATGACCGAATTAGCTCCAGCCACCAAGGCCTTGGCGATATCACCGGAATACTGCAAGCCACCATCAGCAATGAGGGGAACACCCGCCGGCTTAGCCGCAAGCGATGCTTCATAGACCGCTGTGATCTGAGGGACCCCAACACCGGCCACGACCCTGGTGGTGCAGATTGAGCCTGGGCCAACCCCCACCTTCACGGCATCCGCACCAGCATCGATGAGCGCTTGGGCCCCCGCCTTCGTCGCGATGTTGCCACCGATCACGTCAATAGCCGCAAAGGCCTTGTCCTTCTTGAGCTTTGCGATGATCTCGAGCACACCCTTCGAGTCGCCATTTGCTGTGTCAACAACAAGGACGTCGATTCCCGCATCGCGCAGCGCCCCGGCCCGATCCCATGCATCGCCGAAAAACCCGATTGCTGCGCCCACACGCAAGCGCCCCTCAGAGTCCTTGGTGGCGTGGGGGTACTTCTCGCTCTTATCGAAGTCCTTGACCGTAATGAGGCCCTTCAGTCGACCCTGCTTGTCGACCAGCGGGAGCTTCTCAATCTTGTGGGTGGCAAAAATCGCGAGCGCTTCGCTCTGGGAGATGCCCTCCGGGGCTGTGATGAGGTTTGTCTTTGTCATCACGTCTTTGACCAGGGCGCGATGGGCCTCGGCCCGAGGCACAAAGCGCATGTCGCGGTTTGTGATGATGCCAACTAAAAGACCATCACCCTCAACAACGGGAACACCCGAGACCCGGAAACGGGCGCACAGGTCGTCGACATCGGCCACGGTCGCATCGGGGGTGATGGTGACGGGGTTAGTAATCATCCCAGACTCGCTGCGCTTCACTTTGTCGGCGGCACTCGCCTGATCGTCAATAGAAAGATTGCGGTGCAAAACACCCAGGCCACCCTGGCGGGCCATCGCGATTGCCATCCGCTCTTCGGTGACAGTGTCCATTGCGGCGGAGACCAACGGTGCGTGAACCCTAATGCGCTTGGTCAACTGGGTCGTAGTGTCCGCTTCACTCGGGATCACGTCGGTGTGAGCGGGCAACAGCATCACATCGTCGTAGGTGAGCCCCACAAATCCGAAAGGGTCATTTTCTGACATGAAATCCCCCGAAATTCAGCCTGTAAAGGGCGCCGATGTTCACCAAAGTCGTTATCTATATCGTAACGGGTTAGACCTGGGGCCGTTACATCGGCATAATGGCAACACCGTTTAACTTTCCACTGAAATGGTTTTGAGCAGATAATGAATACAGTTGGCGTCAATGCGGACGCGAGGGTAGCTCCCGCGGGTCAGACCCTCAGACAACTTACGGAGGCACTGTGAACACTTCCAGCCCCACGACTTTGGCACCCGCCCGCCGCACCCTTCTTGCGGTACTCGCGTTAGTCATCGCCATGCTCGGAGTGATCGGAACAGCTGGCCCGGCCCTTGCGAATGAGGACGAGTCTGGCTACGACAACTTCATCGCCGGAAACGTGAAGAACGAGGGCACACCGCTCGAAGGTGTCCGTCTGGTCATCGAAGGCAACGGCTTCTCCGGTGAAGTAGTCACCGACGCTGAAGGCAAGTGGCGAATCGGTGTTCCGGAAGAGGGAACATACAACGTGACCTTGGACCAGAGCACCCTCCCTGATGGCGTTGCGGTGCTGGATGGCGGCGAAACACAATCGGTCACCATTGGGCAAAGCGGGCGCGTAACCAAGAACTTCTTCATCGGTGAAGGAGAACGCATAACAATTAGCCTGACCGACCAGATCATCTCCCGCGTCGTCAATGGTTTGAACTTCGGACTCATGTTGGCTCTCGCCGCGGTCGGGCTTTCGCTGGTCTTTGGAACAACCGGTCTCTCCAACTTTGCTCACGCCGAAATGGTCACCTTTGGAGCCGCTATGGCCCTGCTGCTCGGCACCGTGTTCGAGTTGCCCATCTGGGCCGCCATCATTGGTGCGGTCGTGCTCAGTGGTGCTCTCGGGTGGAGTCTCGATGCAGGCCTCTGGAAACCCCTTCGAGGGAGAGGGCTCGGCCTGGTCCAGCTCATGATTGTCAGCATCGGCCTGTCGCTGACCGGTCGCTACGTTTTCCAGTTCTTCATGGGTGGTGGAACGCTTCAGCTTCCCGGCTTTGATTCACCCAAGCAACCAATTTTTGGTGCAGTGGCACTGAGCGCCGTTGACATTGCAAGCATGACGATCAGCCTCGTCGTCATCGTGCTCTTCGCTATCTGGCTTCTCTTCACCAAGACCGGCAAGGCAACCCGCGCGATTTCCGATAATGCGTCGCTCGCTGCCGCGTCGGGAATTGATGTTGACAAGGTCGTCCGAATCGTGTGGATCATCGCAGCTAGCCTCGCCGGTCTCGCCGGCGTGCTGTGGGCCTACTTCCGCCCCGGTGTGAAATGGGACATGGGAGCGCAAATCCTTCTGCTGATCTTCGCCGCGGTCACACTGGGTGGCTTGGGGACCGCGTTTGGCGCCCTCGTCGGTGCGATCGTGGTGGGTGTGCTGATTGAGACCTCCGCGTTGGTAATCCCCTCTGACCTCAAGTACGTCGGCGCGCTCGTCATTCTGATTGCGATTCTGTTGTTCCGTCCGCAGGGCATCCTCGGACGACGAGAGCGGATAGGTTAGGGGCCCGGAACATGGATTGGTTAGGAATTCTCTCCAACACCGCTCAGTCGATTCTGAGCCCAGCAACGTTGGCATATGCGCTGGCCGCTCTCGGCCTGGCATTGCACTTCGGCTTTGCTGGCTTGCTGAACTTCGGTATCGCCGGCTTCATGGCTATTGGCGCCTACGGCTATGCAATCTCGTCGCTGACGTTTGGTCTGCCCTGGTGGGCAGGAATGCTCGTGGGTATCGGCGGCGCTGTGGTGTTTGCGCTGATTTTGGGTATCCCTACGCTGCGCCTTCGTGGTGACTACCTGGCGATTGTGACCATCGCTGCGGCGGAGATTGTTCGTCTTCTGTTTTTGACCACCGCCTTCACTGAGGTCACCGGTTCTGCCGATGGTCTCTCGGGTTACCACACGAGTTTCCGCGACGACAATCCCTTCCCCGAGGGAACGTACGGCTTTGGTCCCTGGACTTACAGTGCGACCGACATGTGGGGCCTGACCTTTGGGCTTTTGGTCCTCGCAGTCTGCGCTCTCCTTCTCTGGAGGCTCGTCAAGAGCCCCTGGGGTCGTGTCATCAAGGGCATCCGTGAAGATGAGGACGCTGTGCGGGCACTCGGAAAGAACGTCTTCGCCTACAAGATGCAGGCTCTGGTTATCGGTGGCGTTTTTGGCGCTCTCGGGGGAATCGTTCTGGCGCTTCCCTCGGCAGTCAACCCGGGTGTCTATGTGACCTCGCTCACCTTCTTTGTTTGGACGGCACTCCTCCTCGGAGGCGCTGCCACAGTATTTGGACCGATCCTCGGCGCTGTGATCTTCTGGGTTGTCCTGACATTCTTTGGAAACGTGCTGCCCTCGTTGGCGGCAAGCGGCGTCTTGGGCTTCATTTCGACCCAGCAAGCCTCCATCATCCGGTTCATCGTCGTCGGCGTAGGTCTGATGCTGTTGGTGATCTACCGTCCGCAGGGAATTCTCGGCGACAAGAAGGAGTTGACCTTTGTCAAAAAATAGCTCTGAAGCGACTCCCCAGAAATCCACCGGACTCCACGTCGGCGAAGCCAAGCCGGGTGTTGCCAAAGTCGACCCGATTATTGTTGCCGACCACGTGAAGCGGTCCTTCGGCGGTCTTGTCGCCGTCGACGTTGAGCACCTGGAAATCCCCCGTGGCGCCATTACGGCTCTCATCGGCCCCAATGGTGCCGGCAAAACCACGCTCTTCAACCTGCTGACTGGTTTTGATAAGCCCGACACCGGTGACTGGTCATTCAAGGGCGCTCGCCTTGCGGGAATTCCCGCTTTCAAAGTGGCCCAAATGGGTCAGGTTCGCACCTTCCAGCTCACGAAAGCGTTGAGCCTTCTCACCGTTCTGGAGAACATGAAGCTCGGGGCAAAAGAGCAAAAGGGAGAGAGCTTCCTGCTCTCCCTGTTCCCCTTCCTCTGGAAGAAGCAAGAGCAAGAGATTGAAGCCAAGGCGATGGAAATTCTTGCTCGCTTCAAGCTCGACACGAAGAAGGATGATTTCGCAGCAAGCCTGTCCGGTGGGCAGCGCAAACTGCTGGAGATGGCTCGGGCGCTGATGATCGACCCCACGCTCATCATGTTGGATGAGCCCATGGCCGGTGTTAACCCCGCGCTGACTCAGTCTCTTCTGGAACACATCCTCGATCTCAAGAAGCACGGAATGACCGTCCTCTTTGTCGAGCACGACATGCACATGGTTCGCCACATCGCCGACTGGGTCGTGGTCATGGCCGAAGGCCGAGTCGTTGCAGAGGGGCCCCCGGACGTCGTCATGAAGGACCCGGCTGTTATCGACGCCTATTTGGGTTCGCACCAAGACGTTGACCTCGGTGTTGTCACTGGTCGCATCGAAGGCGTCATTCCCGCGAGCGCCTCTGGGCTCGTCGAGGACCTCCAAGAGTTTGACAAGGCCACCGGCAAAAAAGACGAGAAAGGCGCGCGATGAGCTCCTCACCGTCCACCCCCGTAG
>CAZQIH010000039.1:0-9112 GCA_964593715.1 uncultured Microbacteriaceae bacterium | reverse complement strand
CATTGTGGTGAAGCCGGTAGAAGGTCAGATTGATGACCTTCTGGAGTCGATTCGTCTTCGCGTGGAGCGCAACGAACGAGTGCTTGTCACCACGCTCACCAAGAAGATGTCTGAGGACCTCACTGATTATCTCGACGAGGCCGGGGTCAAGGTTCGCTATCTGCACTCTGATGTCGACACTCTCCGACGAGTGGAGCTCCTTACTGAACTCCGCGCTGGTGTCTACGACGTACTTGTCGGCATCAACCTGCTCAGGGAGGGTCTCGATCTGCCCGAGGTCTCATTGGTTGCCATATTGGACGCGGATAAAGAGGGCTTTCTGCGCTCGTCCACATCGCTTATTCAGACCATTGGTCGCGCAGCACGCAACGTCTCCGGAGAAGTCCACATGTACGCCTCTAATGTGACGAAGTCGATGGCCTTTGCGATCTCCGAAACAGATCGACGCCGCGCACTCCAGATGGAGTACAACCGCGCCAACAACATTGACCCCACACCACTCCGGAAGAAGATTGCCGACATCACCTCCGTGCTCGCCCGGGAGCAAGCAGATACGGAGGTTCTCATTGGGCAAGCAACCGGCAGCGCGGGGGAGGGCTTCCATCGTCCTGCCGAATTGCGCGGTGGTGCAGAAGAGCTAGCGGGGCTTATCGCGACCGTCACGGCCCAGATGATGCAAGCCTCGTCGGAGCTCAAGTTCGAGCTAGCCGCAAAGCTCCGTGACGAGGTCGTAGAACTCAAGCGTGAGTTGCGTCAGCTCGTTGATGCCACGGGCTAGAGCGCAGGATGTGCGCACCCTGACTCCCTAGACTGGCAGACGTGCCCATTCAGAAACCCAAGTCGAGCTCAGTGCTCACTGTCAAAGGGGCACGAGTCCACAACCTCAAGAATGTGGACCTCGTCATCCCCAGGGACTCGCTGGTTGTGTTCACAGGGTTATCGGGCTCTGGTAAGTCATCACTCGCATTCGACACCATTTTTGCCGAAGGTCAGCGCCGCTACGTGGAGTCGCTGTCGGCCTATGCTCGCCAGTTTCTGGGCCAAGTAGATCGGCCCGATGTTGACGTCATCGAAGGCCTTTCACCGGCAGTGTCGATCGACCAAAAGTCAACGAACCGGAACCCCCGAAGCACCGTGGGAACCATCACAGAGATTTATGACTACCTCCGATTGTTGTGGGCCAGGACGGGCGTTGCGCACTGCGTGAACTGCGATCTCCCCATAGCCCGACAGAGCGTGCAAACAATCGCTGACACGATTATGGGCCGGCCGGAGGGTTGGCGTTTTCAGATTCTGGCGCCGGTGGTGGCTGGTCGGAAGGGCGAGTTCCAGGACCTCCTGCGCTCTCTCAACTCCCAGGGCTTTGCCCGTGCACGAATAGACGGAACCGTTGTAGCCCTCGCCGATGCACCACCTCTTCAAAAGACCAAGAAGCACGACATTGAAGTCGTTGTGGATCGCCTCGTCATGGGTCCGGACATTCTGGGACGACTCACTGACTCGTTGGAAACAGCGCTGAAGCTTGCCGATGGCACGGTCATGATCAATGCCGTTGACGACGAGATCGCAGGTAGCACACAGACCTTCAGCGAAAGACTGAGTTGCCCGACGGGCTGCCCCGTTGCTTTGACTGAGATTGAACCCCGAACCTTTTCCTTCAACTCGCCCTTTGGCGCCTGTCCCGCCTGTTCTGGGCTTGGTTTCACCATGGCCGTCGATCCGGCCATGGTGATTGGCGACGAAGAACTCAGCATCAACGAGGGTGCGATACGGCCGTGGACCCAAGCAGGCAAGGGACTGTATGGCTACTTCCGCAATCTGTTGAAAAGCCTGGCGGATGACCTCGATTTTTCCCTTGACACCCCGTGGGTGCAGTTGCCCGAGGGCATCAAGGACGCCGTGCTGCACGGCGACAACTTTGAACTCACGGTCAGGTACCGCAATCGCTACGGTCGAGATGTCAAGTATTCGAGTGGATTCGAGGGCGTTGTTCCCTACATCGAGCGCAAGTACCACGAGACCGACAGCGAGTGGAGCAAGCAACGATTCTCTGACTACCTCCGAGAAATCGAGTGTGGAACCTGTAGTGGCCAACGGCTGAAGCCAGAGATTCTTGCGGTTCGCGTTGGCGGTCGCTCGATATCCGATGTTGCCTCGATGAGCCTGTCCGACGCCCATGAGTTCATGGCCTCACTGGCATTGGGAGAACGCGATCAATCGATCGCGGCCCCCATTCTTCGTGAAATTAGGGCGCGCCTCGAGTTCCTCCTCGAGGTAGGCCTCAACTACCTCAGCATGTCCCGCGCCGCCGGCTCACTATCTGGTGGCGAAGCGCAACGGATTCGGCTGGCAACCCAGATTGGATCGGGTCTCACGGGAGTTCTCTACGTTCTCGATGAGCCAAGTATCGGGTTGCACCAAAGAGATAATCGACGCCTGATCGATACTCTCGTCAAGCTTCGCGACCTCGGCAACACCCTGATTGTTGTCGAGCACGATGAGGAGACCATCGAGACAGCCGACTGGGTTGTCGACATTGGGCCTGGCGCCGGCGAACACGGGGGAGAGGTTGTCCATTCAGGGTCGCTCGCCTCTCTCTATACGGAGAAGCGCTCCATCACGGCGGGTTACCTCAACAAGAGCTCTCAGGTGGTCGAGGAGCGGCCTAAGCGCACCGTCGACCACAACCGCGTCATCCGCGTCGAAGGCGCCAGGGCCAACAACCTGGCAAACATCGACGTGGAGATTCCACTGGGCGTCTTTGTAGCGGTCACGGGTGTGAGCGGTTCCGGAAAATCGTCCCTGATCAACGACATCGTCTACCGCCAGTTAGCCAACGTGCTCAATGGCGCCAGGCACGTCCCAGGCCAGCACACCAGGATTCGGGGACTCGAGCAACTCGACAAGATTGTTCACGTTGATCAAGCACCCATTGGGCGTACCCCGCGAAGCAATCCCGCGACCTACACGGGAGTGTTTGACAAGATCCGGGCCCTCTTTGCCGAGACTTCTGAGTCGAAAATGCGGGGCTATCAACCCGGCCGGTTCAGCTTTAAGGTCAAGGGTGGTCGCTGTGAGAACTGCTCCGGAGACGGAACTATCACCATTGAAATGAACTTCCTGCCGGATGTGTACGTGGACTGCGAGGTCTGCCATGGTGCAAGGTACAACAGGGAAACACTCCAGGTTCATTACAAAGGTAAGACCATTGCGGACGTGCTCAACATGCCTATTGAAGAGGCCGCGACGTTCTTCGAACCGATAAGCAGCATCGCCCGGTACCTCGACACCCTCGTGGACGTGGGCCTTGGGTATGTTCGCCTGGGGCAGTCGGCGACCACCCTCTCCGGCGGCGAGGCACAGAGGGTCAAGCTCGCCACCGAGCTGCAGCGTCGTTCGACAGGACGAACCATCTACGTTCTCGATGAACCAACGACAGGACTGCACTTCCACGATGTGAAGAAGTTGCTCCACGTGCTTCAGGGCCTTGCCGACAAAGGCAACACAGTTGTCGTCATCGAGCACAACCTCGACGTCATTCGCGCATCAGACTGGATCATTGACCTCGGGCCGGAAGGCGGTTCGGGCGGGGGAACAATCGTCGTGGAGGGAACCCCAGAAACTGTGGCAGCCCACAAGGGCTCCCACACCGGCGCTTTCCTCAAAGAGTTGATGCAGAACAGCTAGCCATGACCCCACGGCACGACTGGCAACCCCGGACCGGTGATATCCCTCAATCGCCGGGTGTCTATCGGTTTATGAACGCGAGGGGTGCTGTCATCTATGTGGGGAAGGCCAAAAACCTGAGGGCACGGCTCACCAGCTACTTCCAAGAGCCACGGAAACTCCATGAACGCACGAGACGGATGGTCGAGTCGGCCAACGCTTTGGACTGGACCTTGGTCCCCACCGAGCGCCAGGCGCTCCAGCTTGAATTTCTGTGGATTAAGGAATTCTCTCCGGAGTTCAACGTCCGCTTTCGCGATGACAAAAGCTATCCGTATCTCGTTCTGACCCTCTCAGAGAGCATTCCCCGAGTGTTCCTTGCCCGTAAGAAGGGAATCAAGGGTGCACGGTATTTCGGCCCATTTCACACCGCGGGTGCGCTCCGTGACACCTTGTCGACGATTCTCAAGGCGTTCCCGGTGCGTTCGTGCTCGGAAACGGTCTATAACAAAGCCCAGCGGGCCGGGCGGCCCTGCCTGCTGGGTGACATTGGCAAATGCGCAGCTCCCTGCGTCGGTCGGGTTAGTCAGCCCGATCACAAGGCCCTGGCGCTCTCACTCGCATCGTTCATGGAGGGACACGACGGCGGAGTAGTTCGAGAGCTCCAAGAATCCATGAGACAGGCGGCTGACGCTCTCGACTTTGAACGCGCAGCCAAACTGCGTGATCGTGTCGATGCAATATCCACCATTCTGATGAAGAACACCATGGTTCTGGATGAAGAAGTGGATGCAGACATTTTTGCTGTTGCAGGCGAGGCACTTGTTTCCGCCGCACACGTCTTTCGCGTGAGAGGTGGACGAATTCGCTCGGCTCAGGGATTCATCCTCGAAGGTGCGCTGGAAGAAAACCTTGTCGAGCTCATCCTTCGAGACGGGTTCGAGGATTCGCCCCCACCCCGCGTTGTTGTTGTACCAAGCCTCCCGACCCTCGCTGCTGAATGGGAGGGCCAACTCTCTGCACTTCGTGCAGACGCTGGTTTGAGTGGGAAAGTCGCCCTCCGCGTTGCCAAGCGCGGGGAGCTGGCCGAACTACTGCGCACCGTCACAATCAATGCAGAGCACACCCTTCAGGGTTACCTCAGCCAAAAGACGACCGACCCCCAAGTCCGCTCCCGTGCCCTGGCAGAAATTCAGAACGCCCTCGGACTGGCTGAGGCTCCGTTGCGCATCGAGTGTTTCGACGTCTCACATCTCGGGGGAGACAACCCGGTCGCTTCGATGGTGGTTTTCGAGGACGGAATTCCCAAGCGCGAGCACTACCGCAAATTCGCCATCAGTGACGTGCGAGATGACACGGAGGCGATTGCCCAGGTTGTTCAGAGGCGTGCGGCGCGGCTCAATGCCCCTCCAGGGGAGGAAGAAGCCGACCGCAAGGGCTTCTCGTACCCGCCTGGGCTGTTTGTCATTGATGGCGGCCTGCCACAGGTGAACGCCGCACAGCGCGCACTGAATGCTGCAGGAATCGACATTCCCGTGTGCGGGTTGGCAAAGAAACTTGAGGAAGTGTGGACCCCAGGGGCCAGCTACCCAATCATTCTCCCGCGCACGAGCGATGGCATGTTCCTTCTGCAACGGGTGAGGGACGAAGCACACCGTGTTGCGCTTCGGTATCAACGCAGCACACGTTCTCGCGTGCTGGGGTCCGAGCTCTCGGACATCGACGGGGTGGGTCCGGCCACAGCCAAGAGCCTCCTGCGGCACTTTGGCTCGCTTGCCCGCATCAAGAAGGCCTCCCAGGACGAGCTGCTCCAGGCCGAGGGGGTCGGGCCTCGTGTCGCCGAGGCAATCATCACTCACTTCAGGAATCCAGGCGGCACCGGCGGTACGCTTAAGCCTTCCGAACCCCCGAGGACATGATGGCTCCTGCTGCCCCTGGTGACAAAGCGGTACTGATTGTGACGGGTATGTCGGGAGCCGGAAGGTCCACTGCCGCCAACTCACTCGAGGATCACGGTTGGTATGTGGTCGACAACCTTCCCCCGCAAATGCTTAAGCCCCTGGTGGCACTCTCGGAGGACCCCGCAGCCGCGATGCCTAAGGTCGCCGCGGTCATGGACGCCAGAGGGGGAACGCTCTTTGGAGATGCCAGAGATGTCATCATGGAGCTCTCCAAAGACTCCCATGTTCAGGTGATGTTCCTCGACGCAACCGACGAGCAGTTGGTGAAGCGTTTCGAGCAGGTTCGCAGGCCCCACCCTCTGCAGGGCGAAGGGACGCTACTCGATGGAATCACGGCAGAGCGCACTCTCATGCAGGCAATCCGCGAGCGCAGTGACCTTGTGATCGACACCACAGGAATGAACATCCACCAGCTCTCGACGGCCGTGGCGAGCGTTTACGGAGCACCCGGAGAGGCCAAGCTGCGACTGACAGTGATGAGCTTCGGCTACAAGTACGGATTGCCCTCCGATGTTGACATGGTCGCCGACATGCGCTTCTTACCCAACCCTTACTGGGACGAGTCGTTGCGCCATCAGTCGGGTCGTGATTCAGACGTCTCCGAATACGTGACCGGCCATCCGCTGGCCACCGAATTCATGGGTAACTTCGAGAAGACTCTAGAGACAGTTCTGAAGGGCTACCAGGGCGAGAACAAAACCTTCGCGACGCTTGCGATAGGGTGTACCGGTGGTAAGCATCGCTCGGTAGCGATGGCTGAAGCACTTTTCACACACTTGAGCAAAAACCCGGACATTCAGGTCACACTGAAGCATCGGGATTTGGGCCGCGAATAGGTATTGGGAGTCATGCACTCGCTCACGGTTTCTGTCAAAGACGAACTCGTCACAGTTAAGCCAGAGCACACCAATCAGCGCATCGCCGAGCTTTCCACCATCCTTCGATTTGCTGGCGGACTTCACGTCATCTCAGGAAACATCGCAGTTGAGGTCGAACTCGACCACCTCGAAGCCGCCAAACGGGTTCGCCGGGACATCCGCGACCTCTTTGGGATGGCCACAGACGCCGCTGTGATGCAGCCTTCCGGGAACAGGAGCCACCCGGTCTACGTTGTGCGGGTTCGACAAGGCGGCGAGACGCTCGCTCGTCAAACAGGCCTGTTGGACCCGAAGAAGCGTCCGGTTCGAGGGTTGCCCAACAAGCTCACAACGTCCCCGATAACCGATCTCTCAGCAATTTGGCGCGGTGCTTTCCTAGCCAGCGGGAGCATAAGCGAGCCTGGTCGCTCGGCAGCCATCGAGATTGTTGCGCCAAGCGCGGAGGCCGCGATGGCAATGGTGGGGATTGGGCAGCGCTTAGGCGTCGCCTCAAAGGCTCGTGAGGTGCGGATGGCGCATCGAATTATGGTGCGTGACGGCGATGCCATCAGTGACCTTCTCACGACGATGGGCGCACCGGGCGCGGTGTCTGAATGGGAGAAGTTGCGCGAGCGTAGAGAGGTGAGGGCAACAGCAAACCGCCTGGTGAACTTTGATGATGCAAACCTCCGTCGCTCCGCACAGGCCGCCGTGGCCGCATGTGCCCGCGTGGAACGGGCGCTAGAGATCCTGGGCCCCGAAATTCCCGACCACCTTCTCTACGCCGGCCGGCTGCGCTTGTCCTTCCGCGACGCCAGCCTCGACGAGCTTGGCCACCACGCAGACCCACCACTGACTAAGGACGCCGTTGCTGGGCGAATTAGACGCCTGTTGGCGATGGCCGACAAGAAAGCCGAAGATCTCGGGATTCCTGCAACGTCGGCGAGCGTTCCTGAAGGGCTCGAGGGCCTTTAACAGCCGGGGCATTTAGACTGTTCTCACCGCACCCGATCTAAGAAGGACACTATGTCTCCCTACGTTTTGCCAGATCTGGCTTATGACTACGCCGCCCTTGAACCTCACATCAGTGCCCGGATCATGGAGCTGCACCACTCAAAGCACCACAAGGCCTACGTTGATGGAGCCAACAACGCCCTCGCAGGGCTTGAGGAAGCGCGAGAGACCGGCAACTTCGCCAACGTGAATCGCCTGGAGAAGGACCTCGCCTTCCACCTGGGCGGACACATCAACCACTCGATTTTCTGGACGAACCTTGCGCCGAAGTCCGGGGGAGTGCCCGAGGGGGAACTAGCCGCCGCGATTGATGAGTTCTTCGGTTCTTTCGAGAAGTTCCAGGCGCATTTCACGGCTGCGTCCATGGGTATCCAGGGGTCCGGTTGGGGAGTGCTGTCGTGGGATCCTGTGGGCAAGCGACTCATCATCCAGCAGCTCTTTGACCAGCAGGGCAACACCGCTCAGGGAACCATCCCCATCCTTCAGCTCGACATGTGGGAGCACGCTTTCTACCTGGACTACCAGAACGTGAAAGCGGACTATGTCAAGGCGTTCTGGAACATCGTCAACTGGACGAATGTTACGCAGCGTTTCGAAGCGGCCCGCACGGGCGGCTCTGCGACCCTGCTAATCTCTTAGGGTAAGGGCGCAAGGTGAGGCCGAAGCGTCCTTCGGCCCTAGTTCTCACACCTTGGAAAGAGGTTCCCCGTGGTCACGGTTGCCATCAATGGTTTTGGTCGTATCGGACGTAGTTTCTTTCGTGCGGCACTCGCAAGCTCCGAGGAGCTCAACATTGTCGCGGTCAATGACCTGACGGATCCCAAGGCTCTCGCGCACTTGCTCAAGTACGACTCGGTCAACGGTCGCCTCCCCGTCGAGGTCACCGCGGGTGACGGGTTCATCACTGTGGATGGCAAGAAGATCACTGTGTTTGCAGAGCGGGACCCGGGCAACCTACCGTGGGCTTCGCTTGGTGTTGACATCGTCATTGAATCGACAGGCTTCTTTACTGACGCGGACAAGGCCCGCGCTCACATCACCGCAGGTGCCAAAAAAGTGATCATCTCTGCCCCGGCCTCTGGTGAGGACCTCACTGTTGTCATGGGTGTCAACCATGACAAGTACGACCCCAGCGCCCACCACATCGTCTCCAACGCCTCCTGCACCACCAACTGTCTTGCTCCCATGGCGAAGGTGTTCAACGACGAGTTCGGCATCGAGCGTGGATTGATGACAACCGTTCACGCCTACACGGCAGACCAGAATCTTCAGGATGGCCCCCACAGCGACCTCCGCAGGGCCCGCGCTGCCGGCATCAACATTGTGCCTACCTCGACAGGCGCTGCGAAGGCTATCGGCCTGGTCCTGCCTGAGCTGAAGGGCAAACTTGATGGTTTCGCGCTTCGGGTGCCCGTACCGACCGGATCGATCACCGACCTGACGGTTGAGGCTTCTCGCGAGGTCACACTCGACGAGGTTCAGGCGGCGTTCAAGAAGGCTGCTGACAAGGGCGTCTTCAAGGGGATTCTCAAGTACTCCGAGGAGCCACTGGTGTCCAGCGACATCGTCGGCGATTCTTACTCGTCGATCATCGATTCCGGTCTCATTCGAGTT
>CAZQIH010000038.1:0-9325 GCA_964593715.1 uncultured Microbacteriaceae bacterium | reverse complement strand
CTCGAACAACCTAGAGCCCATCAGTACCGCCAAACAGCGCCAAGTGCGGGTCGTGGGCAAACACCTCCGGGTCGTTTGGCACCTGGGAATCTGGAATATAAGGAGGGTTTGCCACAATCATGTCCAGTGACGACTCCGCCTGGGTGGCAGCAAAGTCCGCAACGCTCGAACACGTCACCGCGACTGAGGGGGCCAAGCGAGAAACGTTTCGCTCGAGATAATCACACGCCTCAGGTGATACCTCGATGGCAACCACCGAAGCCCAGGGCACGGCCCTAGCCAGAGAGATCGCCAGCACGCCAGATCCCGAGCAGAGATCAACGATCGATAAGCCTCGCTCATCAACGCCGAAACTCTGCGCGATTGATAGTGCCCGCTCGGCAAGGGACTCAGTTTCGGGGCGGGGAATAAAGACTCCTGGCCCCACCTCGACCTCGAAGTTCATAAACGGCGCTCGTCCCACAATGTGTTGAAGTGGCTCACGAGCCTCGCGTCGCTGCACCAATGGCTCGAGTGCTGCGCTCACCTCAGGCGGGAGTTCCTTGCCCAGGTGCGCGTGCGCAAGGAGTTCACCACGGGAAAGCCCCAGAAGCGAACCCAGCAAGATCGCGGCATCAGCTTCTGGGGAAGGAACCCCAGCTGCAGCCAACCGATCGCGGAGCGAGGCGAGAGCCTCCGCGACTAACACCACTAAGCCTCGCCTAGAGCACTGAGGCGTTCCGCCTCATCCGCTTCAATGCAGGAGCGAACCACGGCATCCAACTGACCATTCATCACCTGGTCCAAGTTGTATGCCTTGTATCCCGTACGGTGATCAGCGATCCGGTTCTCGGGGAAGTTATACGTGCGAATGCGCTCGGAGCGATCCATGCCACGAATCTGGCTCTTTCTCGCATCGGACTGCTGCGCAGCAAGTTCCTCCTGCTGGCGGGCAAGAATTCGCGCGCGCAGCACGCGCATTCCCGCTTCGCGGTTTTGAATCTGGCTCTTCTCGTTCTGCATAGAAACAACGATGCCGGTGGGAAGGTGGGTGATGCGCACGGCGGAGTCGGTGGTGTTCACCGATTGACCACCAGGTCCGCTGGATCGGAAGACATCAATCTTCAAATCATTCGGGCTAATGTCGACCTCTTCGGGCTCGTCAACCTCAGGAAAAATCAGCACTCCCGTGGTGGAGGTGTGGATGCGGCCCTGGGACTCAGTCACGGGAACACGCTGAACCCGGTGCACGCCGCCCTCATACTTCAGGCTTGCCCACACACCCTCCGCGGGATCTGTGGCGTTTGACTTGATGGCGACCTGGATGTTCTTATACCCACCCATGTCGCTCTCAGTCTTGTCGAGAACTTCGGTCTTCCAGCCTCTGGACTCCGCGTAGTGGAGATACATGCGCAGCAAATCTGCAGCGAAAAGAGCACTCTCCTCCCCGCCTTCACCGCCTTTGATTTCCATGATGACATCGCGACCATCGTCTGGGTCCCGAGGAATCAAAAGAGACCGCAGGGTTTCCGTTGCCTCCTGGACAGCGGTCTCGAGACCGGGAACCTCGGCAGCAAAAGCCTCGTCATCGCTCGCGAACTCGCGAGCAGCGGCGAGATCATCGGTGAGATTCTTGAGCTTCTCGTTAGCGGTGACAATCTTGGATAGCTCGGCGAAGCGACGGTTGAGCTTCTTGGATAACCCTGCGTCAGCGTGAACTGCGGGGTCACTGAGCTTGCCTTGAAGCTCGGTGTACTCCGCAATTAACGCATCAACAGAATCAAACACAGCTGTTCCTTAGAGGCCGAGGCCCGGAAGTTTCTTCTGCATGGCAACCAGGAACTCAACGTTCGAGGCGCTTGCTTTCATGCCTTCCAGGACGACACCGAGGCCAGCCGTTTGGCTGGTGGCACCGAGTGCTTTGCGAATGTCTGCGACCACGACGGCCTCATCCTTAGCGAGCAACTGGTCGTCCTTGCGCGTAGCGCTGTGAGAAATATCGAGAGCTGGGAACATGCGTGCCGCTGCTGCCTCGTGGCTCACGTGGAGCTCGAGGGTGGCGGAACCCGCAACTTCGCTAGCCACCACGTCATCACCCTGAATACCGGTGTCGGTCACAAGGGTTCCGATGATGGTGAGCGAGCCACCGTTCTCAACATTGCGAGCAGCCCCAAAGAGCTTCTTGGTGGGGTACAGCCACGCGGTGTCACCGCCGAGGCCACGACCTCCACCAAGGCTCTGCTGGTAAGCCCTGGCAAGCCTCGTGAGGGAATCAACCAAGACGACTACGTCGTGACCCAGTTCCACCAGACGCTTCGCGCGCTCAACGGCAAGCTCAGCGATGGTGGTGTGGTCATCGGCCGAACGGTCGAAGGTTGAGGCAATAACCTCACCCTTCGCGTGGCGCTGCAATTCAGTGATCGCCTCGGGGTGCTCATCGATGAGGACAACCATCAAGTGAGCATCCGGTGCATTTTCAGCGACAGCGTTAGCGATTGCGGAGAGAATCATCGACTTGCCGGTCTTCGGGGCGCCAACAATGACGCCGCGTTGGCCCTTGCCGATCGGGGTGAAGATATCGAGCGTACGGCCCGTGAGGTTGTCGCTCGAGGTCTCCATGCGCAGACGCTCGGTCGGGTAGACAGCGGTCAAGGCCTGGAAGTCAACGCGGCTAGCAGCCTCATCAACGGTCTGGCCGTTCACGCTGTCGACACTCACCAGAGCGTTGTATTTCTGACGGCCTTGGTTTTCACCATCGCGGGGCTGGCGAATTGCACCGATAACGGCGTCACCCTTGCGCAGGTTGTATTTCTTGACCTGGCCGAGTGAGACATAGACGTCGGTGGCACCCGGAAGGTATCCCTGGGTGCGCACAAATGCGTAGTTGTCCAGCACATCCAAGATACCGCCGATGGGAATCAGGACATCGTCATCGGAGATTTCGGGTTCGCCGTCTTCGCCGAAAGAACCACGACCGCGACGGCGGTCGCGTCCACGGCCACGTCCACGGCCACGACCAAAGCCGTTGCCCTGGTCATCGCCACTCTCATCACCGTTATCGGCACCCTCGTCAGAGGAATCAGTGGCGCTCTCGTCACGCGCGGGTGCAGCCTCATCGGCTTGTGGCCGACGACGGCGCGGGCGCTCTGGGGCCGACTCCGGGGCGCTGCTTGCCGAGGTCTCAGCTGCGGGAGCCGACTCCATAGGCACATCTGTCGATACGACGCGACGCGAACCGCGCTTGCGCGGTGCTGCAGTCTCGTTAGAGGTTGGTTCTTGGTTATCTAAATCCATGTTGTCTCCTAGTTCGTGCCACGATGCGTGGCATCACACTGTGTGATATTTCTCCTCACACACGCGCCTGGCTTGCCTGAGGGCCGAAGGAACCGCAGTTCCTCTGTCACGAATGACCCTCCAACGCCTGAGTGAACTTCGTGGCGTGTTGTGTGATGAGGCTATCCGGAGCGCTAACTGGGGTCAGTCGGCGAGCGCCGGAAGTTCTTCTACTGTAGCACCTCGCTCATCGACGGTGAGCATGTGGCTAGTCCACTTGCCCCCTGGATGAGCTCCCACCACGTCGGCAACTGCCAAACGTTGGCTCGGGTCTGAGCACAAGATTAAGACCGACGGGCCAGCACCAGAGACCACCGCAGCAAAGCCGAGCTTGCGCAGTGACTGCAATAGCGCGTCGGTATCCTTCATGGCACTGGCGCGATAGTTCTGGTGAAGACGGTCTTCCGTGGCTTCAAAGAGAAGCTCTGGGCTTTGAATGAGTGCCGCTATCAGGAGTGCCGACCGGGAGAGATTAAAAATCGCGTCCTTATGTGGGACGGTCTCGGGTTGAAGGCTTCTGGCGAGCGAAGTCGACATGCTCGCGTCCTCAGGAACCGCAACAACGAGGGAAACCCCGCGGTGCACGCTGAGCTTCTTGTGCTTGGGGCCCTCATCGGTCATCCACGCAATGGTCAAACCGCCAAAGAGGGAGGGCGCAATGTTGTCGGGATGGCCTTCCATATCCGTGGCCAGCGCCAAAAGCTCCGAGGAGGTGAACTCCACTATTCCCTCGAGCAGGCCCTTCGCCGCCATAACACCGGCAACGATGGCGGCACCGGAGGATCCGAGCCCGCGACCGTGCGGAATCACGTTGTGCGCCTCAAAATGCAGGCCAGGAACGGCAATCCCCTTGGACGCGAAGGCGTGTGCGAGAGAGCGAGCAATCAGGTTGGTCTCATCGGTCGCCACTTCCCCGGCCCCTACGCCGTGAACGTCGACGGTGATGCCAGGTTCCTTCACGGCGGTGACGATGAGCTCATCGCCAATGGTCAGAGCCATTCCCAAAGTGTCAAAGCCTGGGCCCAGGTTTGCTGTCGTCGCAGGCACCTTCACCTGAACGCGACGGCCAACGGGAATCGTTGCGCTCATCGGTTAGCCGCCAATCCGAGAACCTCCGCGATGTGTGAGATGTCAATGGGAACCTTGGTGGGCTCCGCCTCAGAGCCATCTTCGTTCTTCAATGCCCACAGCGGATCCTTGAGTCCGTGCCCGGTGACGGTGAGAACCGCTGTTGCCCCCTTGGCCAGGACGCCCGCCTGTGAGCGCTCCAACAAACCCGCAACGCTGATTGCCGACGAGGGCTCCACGAAGACTCCCACCGTGCGGGAGAGCAACCGGTGAGCAGCAAGAATCCCGGCGTCGTCAATCGCGCCAAAGTACCCGTTGGTGTCCTCCCTGGCCGCCAAAGCCAAATCCCAGGAAGCCGGGTTACCAATCCGAATGGCGCTGGCAATGGTCTCGGGCTTGGCAACCCGCTCGCCGTTGACGATGGGTGCTGATCCAGCAGCCTGGAACCCCATCATCTGTGGCAGGCGGTCGATCCGACCACGGTTGGCTTCCTCGCGGTAACCACGGTGATACGCGGTGTAGTTACCAGCGTTACCCACGGGCAGGAAGTGGTAATCGGGCGCTCTGCCGAGGACATCAATGACCTCGAATGATGCTGTTTTCTGACCCTCGATACGGTCATTGTTGACAGAGTTCACCAGGTGAACCGGATAGTTCTCCGCCAGCTCGCGCGCGATATCAAGACAGTCATCAAAGTTGCCATCAACCTGGAGGACGTGGGAGTTGTGAGCCACAGCTTGGCTGAGTTTGCCCATCGAAATCTTGCCATCTGGTACCAGCACCGCAGAGGCCATGCCGCCATAGGCGGCATAAGCTGCAGCAGACGCCGAGGTGTTACCCGTCGACGCGCACACCACAACCTTGGCGCCGTGTTCTTTCGCTTTGGAAACAGCCATCGTCATGCCACGGTCCTTGAACGAACCGGTGGGGTTCATACCCTCAAACTTCACAAAGACCCGGAGGCCGGTCAGCTCGGAGAGGTGGTGGGCTTCAATCAGCGGCGTGCCACCCTCGCCAAGCGTCACCACGGGGGTGGCCTTACTGACATCGAGGCGATCGGCGTACTCGTGAATTACTCCGCGCCACTGCCTGGAACCCCTGGTGTGCTGTGGCGCAATGGGCCTGGAGCCGCCAAAAAGACCGCGCTGGAAGATTGGCATCGGCACTATCCCTCTACTCGCAACACGCTGGTGACCTTCACAACGACTGGATTTTTCTCCAACGCAGCCACGGTGTCGTGGCCACTCGCTTCTGGAGCGCGGTGCGTTTGGATAACCAGCGTAGCGGTCTCATCTTCACCGGTAGCGCTCTGGTGAAGCGTTTCCACGGATACCCCGTTGTCGCTGAACACCTTGGCAATCGCTGCCAGCACACCGGGCTGATCCTTGACCACGAGGCTCACCTGAAGGCGGCTTGTGACCCGCTCAAGAGGGATGCTCGGCAAATCCGCGTGGGTACTCTCCCCCACTCCAGGGCCGCCAACGACGTGGCGCCTCGCAGCGGAGACAATATCGCCGAGTACCGCCGAAGCAGTCTGGAGCCCGCCGGCTCCGGCCCCGTAAAACATGAGTGGCCCGGCCGCCTCTGCCTCGACATAGACAGCGTTATTCGCACCGTGAGCGGCGGCGAGTGGATGAGTCCTAGGAATCAGGGTCGGGTGGACGCGGGTGCTCACGCCCTCAACGCCGGTGAGCGGGTCGACCAGGCGTTCACAAATCGCCAGCAACTTGATGACGTGCCCAGAGCGCTTGGCCGCCTCAATTTGACTAGCGGTGACCGCGGTGATTCCCTCCCGGTGCACATCCCCCAGCGGCACAGCCGTGTGGAAGGCGAGGGAAGAGAGGATGCACGCTTTTTGGGCGGCGTCGAATCCTTCAATATCTGCAGTCGGGTCAGCCTCCGCATAGCCAAGCCTGGTTGCCTCTGCCAAGGCGTTCTCGAAGCTGAGGCCCTTCTGGTCCATCTCATCAAGGATGTAGTTGGTGGTGCCGTTCACGATTCCCATGATTTTGGTCACGTGGTCTCCGGCTAATGAGTCGCGCAGGGGCCGAATAATCGGGATGGCCGCAGCAACGGCTGCTTCGTAATACAGCTGAGCGCCGACCTGCGTAGCAGCAGCAAACAACTCGGGGCCGTGCTCGGCCAACAAGGCCTTGTTGGCGGTGATCACATCGGCACCAGAGTGCAGTGCCTGCAAAATCAGAGAGCGTGCAGGTTCGATTCCACCCATGAGCTCGACAACGATGTCAGCCCCCACAATCAGCGAGGCGGCGTCGGTGGTCAGAAGTTCCTTCGGAATCGGTGCCGAGCGCGGAGCGTCCAGCGAGCGAACCGCAACGCCGATGAGTTCCAAGCCGGCCCCCGACCGCTGCCCGAGCTCGTCGGCACCGCCCAAGAGTCGATGTGCGACCTGGGCCCCTACCGTTCCACCGCCCAAGACAGCAACGCGAAGATTTCTGTAGTGATCTTTCATTGCTCTACTTTCCTGACTTTCCCTGGGAGAGACCGCGGTCTCGACCGAGCACATCCTCGAGGGATTCGCCCTCAATCATGAGGCCGTGAGAGCCACCATCCACCCACACCACCGGTGGTCGCCCAACCACGTTGTAATTGCTGGCCAGTGAGTAGCAATAGGAACCAGTCGCAGCAACCGCAATCAGGTCACCGGGTGCCACATCACCGGGTAAATAATCTGCATCGACGACGATGTCGCCACTCTCACAGTGTTTGCCGACAACGCGGACGAGCGTGGGATCAGCCGCCGATACTCGGTTAGCCAGCCGCGCGCTGTACTGGGCTCCATAGAGTGCTGGCCTCGCGTTATCGCTCATCCCGCCATCAACGCTGACATAGGTGCGCACTGCCACCGAGCCATCCTTGGCGGTCACCGACACCGGTTTGATTACCCCGGCCGAGTACAGGGTGATGCCCGCGGGGCCAGAAATCACGCGCCCGGGCTCAAAGGCAAGGTGTGGCATCGCAACCTCGAGATCAGAGGCCTTCTGCGCGACGTAATCAACGATGGCGCCGACCATCGCCGCGGGGGCGAGCGGTCGATCCGACTCCGTGTAGGCAATGCCAAAACCGCCACCGAGATTGAGTGTGCCGCGTTCCTTACCCGAGAACAGCTGCGCGTACAGATCCATCATTCGGCTCGCCGCTTCAAGAAAACCCTCAAGGGCAAAAATCTGCGATCCAATGTGAGAGTGCAACCCCACAAGTGAAACCCCTGGCATGGACGCAATCTCGGCCGCTAGCGACGTAACCTCTGGAATGGAGAGCCCAAACTTTTGATCCTCACGGGCAGTAGCCAAATAATCATGCGTGTCCGCGTGGACACCCGTGTTCACGCGAATCATCACGCTTTGCTGGCGACCGAGTTCGGTGGCTATCGCACTGATTCTGTGTGCTTCAATCGGAGCGTCGATCACGATGCACCCCACCCCCGCGGAGATCGCGCGGTGTAACTCGGCGTGAGACTTGTTGTTGCCCTGGAATTCAATATGCGCAGGGTCAGCCCCGCCGGCAAGCGCAATGGCTAACTCTCCACCGGTAGCCACATCAAAACCCAGGCCCAGAGAGCTAAGCCAGGAGACCACGTGTCCTGAGATAAAGGACTTGGAGGCGTAATAGACACTCCCGCTCACGCCGTGAGCGGCACATGCCTCAACCACGCTTGTCTGGAAAGATCGCGCCCGATCCATGAGCTCACCGCGCTCCACGACATAGAGCGGAGTGCCATAGGTCTCGGCTAACTCTGCTGCTCCGATGCCGCCGACCACCAGCTCGCCCTCGGCATTCCTGGCAGCGCTAGCAGGCCACACGCCCGAATGCAGCGCATTCGGGTCTCGCGGCTCGCTTCGCCAGGAAGGCGCAAGAGTCGAGGACATGGAAGCTGGTACCACCTCACGTTGGAACGATTGTGTGTGAGGCGAGCGAACCCGGATTGGTTCCTGAAGCCACCACAAGGATAGCGAACCACGCCTAGGAATTACATACGCTCTGGAGCGCTCACGCCGAGCAGTCCGAGGCCATTGCGCAACACTTGCCCGGTCGCATCATTCAGCCACAGCCTGGTGTGGTGAATCGCCTCGACAGGGGCGTCGCCCTGCGGGGTAACGCGGCAGCTGTCATACCAGCGGTGATAAACACCAGCCACTTCCTCGATATACCGGGCAATGCGATGGGGCTCGCGCAACTGGGCGGCTTGGCTAATCACCCTGGGGAAGTCACCGAGCGACGCGATTAGCGCCGCCTCGGTCTCGTGGGCCAGCAGTGCGGGCTCGAACACATCTCGGCTTACCCCGGCAGCCTCCGCATTGCGGGCAACCTGGTGGGTCCTGGCGTGGGCGTATTGAACGTAGAACACCGGATTGTCGTTGGTGTGCTTGGTGAGAATGTCGGAATCCAGGGTTAGCGGCGAATCGGCTGGATAGCGAGCGAGGGAGTATCGAAGGGCGTCGGTGCCAAGCCACTCCCGCAGATCGTCGAGTTCGATGATGTTTCCAGCTCGCTTGGAGAGCTTTGCGCCGTTGATACTCACCAGCTGGCCAATCAGAATCTCCACGTTGGTGTCGGGGTTCTCTCCGGCAGCACCGGCAAGCGCTTTGAGGCGGTGAATGTAGCCGTGGTGGTCTGCGCCCAGGAGATAGATCTTCCTCGCAAACCCACGGTCAGACTTGGAGAGGTAGTAGGCGGTGTCCGCCGCGAAATAGGTGTAAGCGCCATTGCCTCTCTTGATCACCCGGTCCTTGTCATCGCCAAAGTCAGTGGTGCGCACCCATATCGCGCCATCCTCGTCATACACGTGGCCGGCTTGGCGCAAGCGGTCAATTGCGCCATCAATGAGGCTTCTGCCATCGGGACCGGGATTGTGGAGTGTGCGCTCGGAGAACCACACGTCAAAGACGACGTTGAACTTCGCCAAAGATTCCTTAATCTCACC
>CAZQIH010000037.1:1657-9580 GCA_964593715.1 uncultured Microbacteriaceae bacterium | reverse complement strand
CTGTTTGATAATCGCAATGAAGGCGATTGCCAAGACGAAGATTCCGACGAAAATCCAGCCTGCCCACGAGACGGTGTCCTGGAGTTCACGGTAGGTCTCTGCGGCTCCAGAGCCAATCGACACGTAGAGGAAGGCCCAGATGATGCAGGCTGGTGTCGTCCATGCCATGAACGTCCGGTAGGGCATGGGGGTCATTCCGGCGGTGAGCGGCACCACAGAGTGAAATACGGGAAGGAAGCGGGAGATGAACACAGCGATGCCACCCCGACGCTTCACAAATCGGTCAGCCTTTTCCCATCGCTCGTCACCAATTCTCTGACCCAGCCAGCTTGCTCGAAGCTTTGGTCCGAATATTCGGCCAAGACCAAAACCGATGGATTCGCCTACCAGTGCGCCCAGCACGATAGCGATGACCATGAAGATGTATTGAAGGACTGTCGTCACCCCGGTGCTGGAAACCAAGACAATGGTGTCGCCTGGAACAATCAGGCCAAGAAGCACACTCGTTTCGAGCATGACGGCGACACCAGCGACGAGGATTCGCCACACGGGGGGCACGCCCTCAACGAAGTCGAGTATGGAGTTGAGGACCTCATTCATATGACCCGGAGTCTATTGCGTGAAGGGTGAAGATTCACCCGAGGGGTTGCCTGGTCTCCCACCAGTGCTTTTGCCATTCGCCCCGGCGGACGCGGTTCGGAGACAACGATGGTCCGCCGGGAAAATCAGTAGCGACACGAATTCCGTGGAGCGCGCTCAGGACCCAGAGGTCCGCGCCCTCAAGGTCCCCCAGAGCGAGGGGAGCCTCAATTACTGGCACACCGCGCTCCCGAGCGATGTCAATGATGACTGATTCAGTCACGCTGGGGATCCGGGGCACCGAGCGGGGAGCAATTCTGAGCTCGTGACCGCCGGGGGGGATGACCACAATCGTGCTGTAAGCGCCCTCGATGATGGTGCCATCCGGGGAGACGATCAAGGCCTCGGTGGCACCTGTGTGTGCCACCGATCGGCGCAAAGCCATGAGGGCTTCGAGATCGGGGCCCTTGGTGAGCGGTTGGGTGCGCGGGTCAATTTCTGCCCGGGCAACCACGGCCTCTGCAAGCCACTCGGGGGCAGGGCGCTCCCGGTAGCGCAGTGTGGGGCCACCCGGTGTTGCCACCACTTCGACGCGGGGAAACCAAGCGCCCTCCCGCGGGATCGCTTGGATGACGCTGTCCCAGAACGAACTCAGGTGGGAACTCCCGAGCCCGTGTTCTCCGGCTGAAGTGAAAAACCGATGCCTGTGTCGCTGAAGAGCGACCGCGTGGCCTGATTCCACCCGCCACGAGTCGGCCACCAGAGTTTCACCGGCCACTGGGTCGCACCACTCAATAGCGCCAAGCGCTTCCCCCGAGAAGCTAAACAGGCGGGTGCTCATAGGCTAAGGCTATGACGACCGGGCTGCTTTGGCACTCTCTGCCGGGCACTCACGACGTGTCGGAAGCCTTTGTTGCGCTCTATGGAGATCACCCTCACGCGCTGTGGTGGGATGACCAAGGTGAGCGTGGCCTGGGGGTCAGCTATCTTGCCTCGGGTTCTCCGGTCATCGTGGAGGAATCGGACTGGCGGAACGCGCTACGTTCCGCCCACGCCTCTGCCGCTGGTGTCGAGCCATCAGCGCTTAGATCCCTGCCTCTGGGGCTCGTTCTTGTGCTTCCCTACGAACTAGGCGCAGACACGCTGAGTCTCTCCCTTCCCACTGGTGGGGAACAATCGACACCCATCGCCATGGTGGTGGATCGACTGGTGGCTATTGATCACGCGAGCGGATTGGCGACGCTGTATGCGCTGGGTAATCAGTGGGAGGGCGAACGTGCGCAGTGGCGTAACGCCACAGCGCAACGTCTTGCCACTGCCCGGGCCCTGGCGGACCCTGTGCTTCCCAAGAAGCCTCCGATTATCTGGCGGGACTCTACGGAGCGCTATCACGCCATCATCACTGAGGCACAGAGCGCCATTACCGACGGGGAGGCATATCAGCTGTGTGTGACAACGCAGCTTCGTGTGGACGCCGATATTGATCCGATCGCGCTCCATCGGGTAATTCGTCAGAGCAATCCCACCCACCATCAAGGCCTCATTCGCGCCGGAGTTCTCAGCCTCGTGAGTGCGAGCCCAGAGACCTTCCTGGATGTGTCCTCAGACGGTGTGGTTACCACCCGACCGATTAAGGGCACGCGTCCCAGGGGCCTTACCCCTGAACACGATCAGCGCCTGGCTGAAGAGCTTCGGGGAAGTGACAAAGAGCAGGCCGAGAACCTCATGATTGTCGACTTGATGCGCAATGACCTCTCGGTCGTCTGCGAAACCGGGACTGTTGCTGTTCCCGAGCTGATGGTTGTTGAGAGCTATGCGTCCGTCCACCAGTTGGTCAGCACCGTGACCGGCCAGTTGCGCACAGACGCTGATCTTGTCGATCTTATTGATGCGTCTTTTCCTGCTGGCTCCATGACTGGCGCGCCCAAGCGTCGGGCTGTCGAGCTTCTGGCCCGCTGGGAGCAAGCCCCCCGGGGCTATTACTCCGGTGTGTGGGGGGTGTGGAGGGCTGATGGCAGCGCGACCCTCGCGATGACAATTCGCACCGCCGTCATCACCCAAGAGTCCATGACGCTGGGCGTTGGGGGCGGTATCACGGCACTCAGTGAGCCCGGCAGCGAGATCGCTGAGGTCGGAATCAAGGCGATGCCGTTTCTTCGGGCGCTAGGCCACGCGCAAGTTGAGTATTCTTGACCGGTGACTACGAGCCCCGATAGCCCTGCAACCGAGCACGAGGGCGCCTATGACTTCCGAGCCATGGAAGCCAAGTGGTCGGCAATCTGGGATGCGACGGAGCCCTTTACTGTCCCCGATACCGATGACCCTAGGCCGAAGAAATATGTCTTGGACATGTTTCCCTACCCTTCCGGGGATCTTCACATGGGTCACGCTGAGGTCTATGCACTCGGTGACGTAGTCGCACGGTATTGGCGTCTTCGCGGTTATCAAGTGCTTCACCCCATTGGTTGGGACTCGTTTGGCTTGCCCGCGGAAAACGCTGCCATCAAGCGTGGGGTTGATCCCAGGGAGTGGACCTACCAGAACATCGCCCAACAGAAGGCTTCGATGAAGCGCTACGCGGCATCCTTCGACTGGACCCGCGTTCTTCACACTTCCGATCCCGAGTATTACCGCTGGAACCAGTGGCTCTTCTTGACCCTCTATGAAAAGGGCCTCGCGTATCGCAAGGACTCGTGGGTTAACTGGGACCCCGTCGACCAGACGGTTCTCGCTAATGAGCAGGTTTTGCCAGATGGCACCTCTGACCGCAGTGGCGCAATGGTGGTCAAGAAGAAGTTGACCCAGTGGTATTTCAAGATCACTGATTACGCCGATCGCCTGCTCGATGACCTCGATACTCTCGAGGGTCGCTGGCCCGCCAAGGTGCTCGCCATGCAGCGCAACTGGATCGGCCGCTCACAGGGCGCCGAGGTTGAGTTTGCCATTGAGGGAAGAGACACCCCGCTCACCGTCTTCACCACCAGGCCTGACACCCTCTACGGGGCAACCTTCATGGTGGTGGCACCCGATTCTGATCTTGCCGAAGAGTTGGTGCAGGGTGCTAGCGACGAGGTCACTGCCGCGTTTAGGAACTATCTCGAGCAAACCCAGCGCACCTCTGAAATCGACCGCCAAGATGCAAGCCGCGAGAAGACCGGCGTTTTCCTCGAGCGCTATGCCACGAACCCGGTCAACGGTGATCGGCTTCCCATCTGGGTGGCTGACTATGTCTTGGCTGACTACGGGACAGGCGCCATCATGGCAGTCCCGGCCCACGACCAGCGCGACTTGGACTTCGCACTGACTTTTGATTTGCCGATCCGGGTGGTTCTAGACCCCACCCACGAGGGTGACGAACTCGGTTCGCTCGCCGAGCGCGATCCGGCCTCCACCCGCGTGGCGCTGGCAGGCGATGGCGTCATGGTTAACTCTGGCGCCCTGGATGGCCTTGGCAAGGCTGAGGCCATTGCCCGAATTATTGACGACCTTGAGGACAAGGGAACCGGCCGCAGGGCCACGACGTATCGGCTCCGGGACTGGCTGATCTCCAGGCAACGCTTCTGGGGTACCCCGATTCCTATTATGTATGGGCCAGACGGGGAAGAGATTCCGGTCCCGCAGGATCAGCTCCCGGTGTTGTTGCCGGCCACCGAAGGTCTCGACCTCAAACCGCAGGGCTCCTCGCCCCTTGGCGCGGTCTCTGAGTGGGTGAACCAGACCCACAACGGTGTCGCTGTCACCAGAGACGCCGACACTATGGACACCTTTGTGGATAGCTCCTGGTATTTCTTGCGATTCTTGAGCGCCCACGATGACACTCAGGCATTCGATGTCGAGAAAGTGAAGCAGTGGGCGCCGGTCGACCAATATGTCGGTGGCGTCGAGCACGCCATCTTGCACCTGCTCTATGCACGCTTCATCACCAAGGTGCTTCATGATCTCGGGTACCTGGATTTCGAAGAGCCCTTTAGTTCGCTCCTGAACCAGGGAATGGTCATTCTCGATGGCGCCAAAATGAGCAAGTCCAAGGGCAACCTCGTCTACTTCTCGGAAGAGCTCGACGCCTATGGCGTCGACGCCGTTCGTCTGACGATGGCCTTTGCTGGCCCGCCGGAGGATGACATCGACTGGCGCGATGTTTCACCGGTCGGATCACAGAAGTTCTTGGCCAGGGCATGGCGACTCTCAGGCGATGTGACTAGCGCACCAGGAACCTCACCCGAGGGCGGCGATGTTGAGTTGCGCCGAGCGTTGCACCGTTTCCTGGCCGATATTCCTGGCCTGATCGAAGCCTTCAAGTTCAATGTTGCCGTGGCCAGAACGATGGAAATGGTTAACCACACGAGGAAAGCCATTGACACAGGCGCTGGTGGAGCTGATCCTGCGGTTCGGGAGGCCACCGAAGCGATCGCGCTCGCGTTGTCAATGTTTGCCCCTCACACCGCTGAGGACATGTGGGAGCGTCTTGGCCATCAACCCAGCGTTGCACTGCAGATTTGGCCAGAGGCCGACCAGAGCCTTCTCGTTGAAGATTCTGTGACGGCCATCATTCAGGTCAATGGCAAGGTCCGAGACCGTATTGATGTGTCTCCGGGCATTTCCGCCGATGAACTGGAAAAGCTCGCACTTGGCACCGAGGCCATCCAGAGGGCACTTTCGGGCAAGACCGTCGTCAACGTAGTGGTGCGCGCCCCCAAGGTTGTGGCCATCAACGTCGCTGACTAGCCGTCCACAGGCCAGCCATTCTTTAGGTTCTTGAGGCTCCGCGGCTAGGCCCCAACAGTCTGAGAATCAGAGGTCTAACCTCCCCCTGTGACAGCCAGGCAAACATTGTGGGATTTTCTCGAGAGCACCAGAGGCTCTTCCCGGGTTGTGGACTCTGTCGAGGACGGCCTCGACGAGGACTACTTCGATAGGCCGCCGGGGCCCGCACGTAACCGGTGGAGCGTTGCCCTGGGTGCCGCCCTCGGTCTTGTGGCACTCATTGTGGTGGTGGCGGTGGGCTCGCACATCTTTCGATCCGCTACGCCTAAACCCAGCGTGGTGGTGGCAAGCCAGCCGGTGGCTGCCGAAGGGAACCTGCCGACGCCCGTAGCGGCGACAGTGATGGTCCATGTGGTCGGGGCTGTCGAATCACCAGGGGTGATAGAGCTTCCCGAGAACTCGCGCATTGTCGATGCACTGGCTGAAGCCGGCGGTGCCAGGGCAGATGCGGTTCTCTCCGGAATTAACCTGGCTCGCGTGCTCTTCGACGGAGAACAGATTGTCGTGCCAGCCCTCGGAGATGAACCTGCCGGCGCAGCCGGCGATGCCCCGCCAGGGCTTGTCAGCTTGTCGAGGGGCTCCAGTGCCGAACTAGAGACCCTCCCGAGGGTTGGCCCGGCAACAGCGGCCCGCATCATTGCCTGGCGTGAGGCAAACGGCCCGTTCGCAAGTGTTGATGACGTTTTGGCTGTTTCGGGTATCGGTCCGGCAACGCTGGAAGGGTTTCGCTCGCTGGTTGTTCCGTGAGCGCCGTCCGTGACCTCCGCATGCTCCCACTTGCGGGGGCGGGGTGGCTTGCGTGTGCTCTCGCAACCTGGACGCGGCCAGCCGCCTGGCTAGTTCTCCTGGGGCTTTTGTTGGCCTTTGTGCTTGTTGTTCTGTCACGACTCTCCTCGGTGGCCTGGGTTGCAACGCTGGTACCCGCACTACTGGTCGCGACGGTGATGGTGGCAGCGGTGGCATGGGGCTCCACCACACGCGATCAAGCTGCCCTGCTCGCTGCCGATGGTGAGGACGTCCGCGCAACAGTGAGACTTGCCGGCACCTTTATGCCAGGAGACAAGAGCGCCCCGGCAACTCTCCTGACCCTGGACGGGGAGGCCCTCCCCAGAGGGCCTGTGCCAGTCCGAGTCATTGGAGATTTGGGGGAGCTTCGCCAGGCTTTGGGCGCTGAGGTGGACCTTCAGGCGCAGCTCATGAGAGCCGATTCTTGGGATAACGAGAGCTGGCTAGTCTTCGTCGAGCCTGGGCCACAGCTCTGGCAGGAACCAGGAGGATTCTTGCTGGCCGCTGATGGTCTCCGCGAAGGATTCTCTGATCGCTCCAGTGCCTTTGGGGGCGATGGGGGCAGGTTGTTGCCAGGTCTCGCCATCGGTGACACGAGCGCACTTGACCCGGGCCTAATCGAGGCAATGCAGGACACCTCACTTAGCCACCTCGTTGCTGTCTCCGGGGCTAACTGCGCTGTGGTTGTTGCGATCGTCGTGGCGATAGTGGCCTTGTGCGGGGGCGGGGTGTGGCCGCGCATGATTGCTGGTGTCCTAGCGCTCGTGGGGTTCGTGACGCTCGTTACTCCCGAGCCCAGCATCGTCAGGGCGTCGATCATGGCCTCAATTGTGTTGATTTTCTTGGCGGCGTCGCAACCAGTGCGGGGTATTCCTGTTCTCGGCACCACGGTCCTTCTGCTGCTGGCGTGGAATCCGTGGTTGTCAACGGATTTCGCCTTTGCTCTCTCCGTTGTTGCCACCGGCGGAATCCTGATTGCTGTTGTGCCACTCACTGCGGTGCTCTCGAAAGCTCTGCATCCAGCTATTGCCCTGGTTGTCGCGCTTCCCATTGCGGCCCAAGTGGCCTGCCAGCCTCTCTTGATTCTCCTGAACCCGGTGATTCCTGTGTGGGGTGTTCTGGCGAACGCGGTGGCTGCGCCGCTAGCGCCAGTGGCAACAATCCTCGGGATGCTCGCATGCCTGCTTGGCCCACTAGCGCCAGGTCTTGCCGACGCTGTTACTGCGGTGGCATGGGTTCCCTCGTCGTTTATTGCCGGTCTTGGCAGGGTACTTGCCGGGACAGGCGTGGCGACCATTTCGTGGCCCTCTGGGTGGTGGGGCGCGGTGGCCACAGGCGTCATCGGATACGGAGGCCTCGCGTGGTTTCTGATGCGCCATGGCGAGCATCGCCTTCGCGCGGGAGTCTTGGGGACCGTTGCCTCGGCAACGCTGATTGCCGTCGTCCTTCTCTATTTCCTTCCCTCGTGGGCGGTGCGCGCGAGCGTCCCCGAGCAATGGACGATGGCTCAGTGTGATGTTGGCCAGGGCGACGCTGTCGTGATTCAGTCCAAGGGCGCCCATGCACTCATTGACACAGGAGAGTTTCCCGAGCGACTCGAGGAGTGCTTGGTGCTCCTGGGGGTTACTGAGCTCGATCTCGTGGTGCTGACGCACTTTGACAAAGACCATGTGACCGGGTGGCCAGCACTTGTTGGGATGACTCGAGAGTTGTGGACTGGCCCGCCTGAGAACGAGGCTGACCAGCGAATCATCGATGCCTTGGTTGCCGGTGGGGCAACCCATCGGCAGGTCA
>CAZQIH010000037.1:0-1647 GCA_964593715.1 uncultured Microbacteriaceae bacterium | reverse complement strand
TAAGGGGGACAACGCGTCACTTGGCGAATACTCGCTCGCGGTGGCCTGGCCTGACCGAGCGCCACTGGGGTCACCCGGCAATGACTCGAGCGTCGTCCTCGAGGCGAGACCAGGCCAAGACTGCAACGAGTGCCTCTCCGGCCTTTTCCTCGGGGATCTGGGAGAGCGAGCTCAGCAAATACTGGCAGCGAGGGAGGCATTCCAGCCCGTCGACGTCGTCAAAGTCAGCCACCACGGCTCCGCTGACCAATACCACCCCCTCTACGAGGCGCTTGGCGCCAACATCGCGCTGATTGGAGTGGGAGCGGATAACACCTATGGTCACCCTGCGCCCTCGCTGCTGAATGGCCTGTCTGCCACCACGACCGTGATTCGTACTGACCTCAACGGAACGGCGGCACTCCAGCGGGGAGGCGACGGCGGTATCGTGATGTGGTCAGAGCACTAAGAGTTGCTGGGGAACGGGGGAGTCATGGCATCAACCGCTCCCGTCGTGCCCTGGCATGGGATTAGAGAAGCGGCGCTGGTTCTCCTCAGTGGCAACGAGTCATTTCTCGCAGACCGCGCCCTGCAGATTCTGCAGGATCGGATGCGCAGCGTCGACCCCCAGCTCGAAGTAATAGACCTCGATGCCAGCACATATTCCGATGGCGAGCTCCTCTATGCCGCAAGCCCGAGTCTTTTCGGGGAACCCAGGCTCATTAGAGTCACCGGTGTTGAGAAGTGCACTGACGCGTTCTTGGTTGACTCTCTCGCCTATATCGAGTCGCCCCAACCTCAAGTGGTGGTTGTCTTTCGCCACGGTGGGGGAAACCGAGGCAAGAAGCTCCTCGACACTCTCCGCGCTGCAGGGCAGAGCGCGGTGGTGGTCGAGTGCAAGGAGATCAAGAAAGACGACGAGCGTCTTGGCTTCATCTCTGCAGAGTTCCAGGCAGCTGGGGCAACCATTGAGCCCCACGCAAAGCGGGCGCTTGCCGACGCGTTTGCCACTGACCTTGCAGAGCTCGCTGCAGCCTGCGCCCAGCTCATCTCTGATGCTGACGGCAAGGCTGTTAGCGCAGCTCTTGTTGAGAAGTACTACGGGGGCCGCGTTGAAGCCACCACCTTCCAGATTGCTGATCACGCCATTGGCGGCAGGGGCGCCGAAGCCCTAATCCTTCTGCGTCATGCCCTGCACTCTGGGGCTGAGCCAGTCTTGGTAGTAGCTGCATTTGCGATGAAACTTCGCCAAATGGCTCAGGTTGGCGGCGCATCAGGTGGTGTTGACCAAGTGGCCAGCACTCTGGGCCTTCCGCCGTGGCAGGTGAGAAACGCGAGGAGCAGCCTCCAAGGCTGGGACGAGGCCGGACTCGGTCGCTCCATCGTTGAGGTTGCCAACACAGACGCAGCGGTCAAAGGCGAAGGCCGTGACCCCCACTACGCGTTGGAGAAAATGGTCAGGATTGTGTCACAGCGGGGGAAAGAGCTGTCACTTCGCTGAGGTGATGTGAGGGATGTTTCCATCCCCATAGCTAGCGGTCACTTCAGAAATCACAATCTGATACCCCTCGTACCACTGGGCGTACTTCTCCTTAGCCTCCAGGTGGTCGGGGAACCGGGCAAACACCGAGACCGCCTCCATGTCACGCCAGTAATAGATGGAGTTCT
>CAZQIH010000036.1:0-9720 GCA_964593715.1 uncultured Microbacteriaceae bacterium | reverse complement strand
TGGGTGGATGGACATCGTCATTCGTTTCGCCGGGTTGCTGGTCATCCTGATGGGCTTTGTCTTTATTGGCCAGGTGTCGTTCCTGCAGCGCCAAACCAAGCTCCCCCTTGCTACTGCGAATGGCTATCTGGGTGCCCCGTTGCTCGGTGTCGTCTTCGGACTGGGCTGGGCGCCGTGCATTGGTCCCACCTTGATTGCTGTGAACACGTTGGCGCTTAGTGTCGGAGACATTCCCCGCGCTGTGGCACTCGCAATCGCCTACTGCATCGGATTGGGCGTGCCCTTCATCCTGATCGCACTGGGCTTTGGCTGGGTGACGGGGGCAGTGGGGTGGCTCAAGAGGCACATGCGGGCGATCAACATTGCCGGTGGCGTGATTTTGATGGCTATTGGCACGGCCATGGTCACTGGCGTGTGGCAGTTCTGGATGTCGAGCCTTCAGGCGGTGATCAGTGGAACCACTACGCCCCTCTGATTATGACGATGGTCGCAAGGCGGCAGCCATCGCTCAACCCACCCTCGACGCTGGCGGGTGGGCACGATTCTTCTGGCGCCAACTGACCAGCATGAAGACAGCCCTGGTGCTGTTGTTGCTTCTGGCCCTGGCGGCTATCCCGGGGTCTCTTGTGCCTCAGCGCTCCAGTAACCCCAACGGAGTCATCCAGTTCGAGCGCGATGATCCCGAACTCTTCGCCATTCTCGATGGCCTCCAACTTTTTGACACCTTCACCTCGGTGTGGTTCTCAGCGATCTACCTGCTGCTGTTTGTGTCCTTGGTGGGGTGCATTTTGCCGAGAGCCCAACACCACATGAAGGCACTGCGCCAACCACCACCAGCCACACCTTCGAGACTTGAGCGCCTGGAGCACTACAGCTCAATCCAGGTCACCGGTAATCGAGCCGCCATGCTGACTAGTGCGGAGCGGTTATTGAAGAAGGCCGGCTACCGCGTTGCCCCAGAAGAGGGAGCAGTGGCAGCCGAGCGTGGCTACCTGCGTGAGACGGCAAACTTGGTTTTTCACGTCGGGCTTGTCGGGATCCTCATTGGGCTCGCCGCTGGGACGGGATACAAGTACTCCGGCCAGCGCATCATCATTGAGGGCCAAACCTTCACGAATCAGCTGACCAGTTATGACTTCTTTAATCCAGGCCGTTTCTTTGCCGAAGAGTCACTCGAGCCCTATTCGCTCACCCTGGACGAGTTTGTTCCCGAGTATGAATTTGACCTCAACAGTGGCGTTGCCAACGCGCTGGACTTCACGGCGCACTTGGTCGTAACGGAGGACGGATCTAGTCGCGAAGCCCAGGTGAAGGTGAATGAGCCTTTGGATATCCAGGGAACATCCGTCTATCTGCTGGGCAACGGTTTTGCTCCGTGGGTGACCGTTCGATCATCCGAGGGTGATGTGGTGTTTAGCCAGCCGGTTCCCTTCCTTCCCCAGGATTCCAACCTCACGAGTGTTGGTGTGGTGAAGTTGCCCGATGGGCTCAGGTCCCAGACCGGGTTGATTGGATTCCTTTATCCCTCAGCCGTTGCGCTACCCAGCGGTGCTCTAACCTCTGTGTATCCAGAGCCCGACCAGCCCGTGCTCACCTTCAATGTTTTTGAGGGTGACCTCGGCTTGAACGAGGGCATTCCCCGAAACGTGTATTCCCTCGACACCGAGTCCTTGACTCAGGTCACCGGCGGGGACACAGGGGAAGACTCGATCATTCTTGCTCTTGGTGAATCACAGGAACTGCCGGGTGGTCGCGGCTCAATTGAATTCACGTCCCTGCCTCGGTTTATTAGCGTTGATATCCACCGTGATCCCACCCAACTGCCGGTTGCGCTCTCCTCAGCGGTGATCCTCGGCGGGCTTGTGGTGAGTTTGTTCGTCACTAGGAGGCGCGCCTGGATTCGTGTTCACGAAGCTGACGAGACCGGCTCCGTGCGAGTGGAGTTTGCAGCGCTGGCTCGTGGCGATGACCCTGGGCTGGCGGGTGAGTTGGAGCGATTGGTCGCCGATTTTTCCCAGGAACACGACCATAAGCTGGTGACATCATGATGGATTTCGCCAGCTTGTCATTGTTTGCGGTCTATTCGGCGATGGCCGTTTATACGGTGTCATTCCTGTTCTTCACGTGGGACTTGGCCAAGCGATCCTCGATGGCAACCCCTGCCGCCGGCGATGAGCCAAGTGCCAAGCGATCGCCCGGGACCATGTATCAGCGGATTGGGTTGAGCCTTCTCGTTGTTGCCTGGGTCTTGCATCTCGCCGCCACGGTTCTCCGCGGAGTCGCGGGTGGCCGCGTTCCCTGGGCGAACATGTTTGAGTTCGGATTGACCGCGACCGCACTGATTGTCGCGGTGTTCCTTGGCACCCTGTTCTGGCGTGACCTCACCTATCTCGGTGCATTTGTTTCTGGTTTTGTGCTGTTGGCGCTTGGCATCGTGACAGTCAATTTCTATGTTGACGTGGTCCCGCTTCCCCCGGCGTTGCAGTCGGCATGGCTCGTCATCCACGTGTTTGTCGCAAGCCTCGCCACCGCGTTCTTCGCTCTCGGCGCTGGCCTGTCCATCCTGCAGTTGGTCCGTGCGCGCTTTGAGGCGCGAGAGATGGCGAAGGCCGGGCTGCTAAAGACGTTGCCTGCCTCCGGCGTTCTTGAGTCCCTGGCCTATCGACTCAATGTCGTGGGCTTCGTGTTCTGGACCTTCACCTTGATTGCCGGTGCTATCTGGGCTGAGCGCGCATGGGGTCGTTACTGGGGGTGGGACACCAAAGAGGTGTGGACGTTCATCATTTGGGTGATTTTCGCTGGATACATCCACGCCAGGGCCACCCGCGGCTGGCGTGGATCACGCTCCGCATGGCTCGGGATCATTGGTTTTGGAGCGGTCTTGTTCAACTACACCGTGGTGAACATCGCCTTCACAGGCCTTCACTCTTACTCCGGCCTCTAGACCACAGCCAGGCAACGCTCCAGGCGGCCAAGCCACCAGTCACGTCGATCCTCTGTCATCGCGTAGCGGCGGAGTAACTCGGCGTCGAGAACGGCGGGAGTCACGGGGAGCTGCCCCGCGTGAGCAAGGAGTGGGGTGGTGACCACATCACCTGCCAAGAAGGACGCAGTGCCAAGGCCTGCATCGAGGCTATGTGGGTAGGTGGTCGAGAGAATCTGGTGAAGCTTTGCTCCGTAGTGCAAGCCAACACTCGTCTCGAGGGCACTCGAGACCACGACATCACACCCGGCCTCACGGGCCTTGGCCGCAATTGCCAGCGCCTTCACAATTCCCCCCAATGGTTGGACTTTCAGCACCACTACGTCACAGGCTTTGGCCTCCAGCACCGCGGTGATGTCCGAGCTTCTACGAATGGACTCGTCAGCAGCGATGCCAATCCCTAGCTCGGACATGCGCCCGCGCAGAACCGCCATATCGCTCACCGATTCGACCGGCTGCTCGACATAGTCGAGATCGAGCGGTTCCATTTCACGAATGGCGTGCTCGGCTTCATCGAGTGTCCACGAGCCATTCGCGTCGATCCTGATGCGGCCCGTGGGCCCGAGGGTGTTACGAACAGCCCGAACGCGGGCGACGTCAGTCGCCCTCGTGGATCCTGGGCCACCCACTTTCACCTTCACGCAGGTTGGTGATCCAAGCCCGGCCAGAAAGGCTGGCACCTCGGTCGCGTCAATTGCAGGGACCGTGCCATTGACAGCAATGGTGCCGGGGCTTGTGGCTGGTACGCGGTCCTGGTGAAAACCCTGCTCGAGGGTTGAGGAGAGCCACGTTGAGGCTTCAGCATCGTCGTACTCGAGGAAGGGGCTCCATTCGGCTGGGCCGTCGGGAGCGTCAAAAATCAGAGCCTCGCGAGTGGCAATTCCCCGAAACGGCGTCGTCATCGGAATCGAGACTGCGTGGGCGATGGCCTGGAGGTCACGCAGGGAGGGAGCGCTCATGCTCCACAGTTTTCCATGGTTATCCCGTCGTAGGCTTAGGGCATGACTTCCACGCCCTCACCGCTCTTTGATGCGTCAGTGTGGCACACCGTCGAGGGCTTCGATGGTCTCGAAGACATCACCTATCACCAGAGCGCTGATGGGCAGATTGCGAGAGTCGCCTTCAATCGACCCGAGGTCCGCAACGCTTTTCGCCCTCAGACTGTTGATGAGCTCTACCGGGCACTAGACCACGCGCGCCTGCAGAGCACACTGGGTGTGGTCATTCTGACCGGTAATGGCCCAAGCCCGAAGGATGGCGGGTGGGCATTTAGCTCTGGCGGCGATCAGCGTATTCGTGGCGCTGATGGATACCAATACTCCAGCACCGACGACGCGTCTGGCATTGACCCGAACCGCAGCGGTCGGCTGCACATCCTCGAGGTTCAGCGTCTCATTCGCTTCATGCCGAAGGTCGTGATTGCGGCGATTCCTGGCTGGGCAGCCGGTGGTGGCCACAGCCTTCACGTGATTTGTGACCTCAGTATCGCCAGCAAAGAGCACGCCAAGTTCAAACAAACCGACGCTGATGTCGGTTCGTTTGATGCTGGATATGGTTCTGCGTATTTCGCCAAACAGGTCGGCCAAAAGTTTGCCCGTGAGGTCTTCTTCTTGGCTGAGGAGTATGACGCCACCCGGGCGCTAGAGATGGGCGCGGTCAATGCGGTCGTTCCGCACGCGAAGCTTGAGTCCACGGCACTCGAGTGGGCTCGTACCATTCTCACCAAGAGCCCCACGGCGATTCGGATGCTCAAGTTCGCCATGAACGCCGTGGACGACGGGCTTGTGGGGCAGCAGCTTTTTGCCGGTGAAGCCACTCGCTTGGCCTATGGAACAAGCGAAGCTGCAGAGGGGCGCGATGCATTCCTCGAGAAGCGCTCTCCTGACTGGTCGCCCTATCCCTGGCACATGTAGGGCCAAGCGCTGATGCGTGAGCTGAAAGTTGTTGACGTCTCTGACCCGCGGGCCTTGGCGGAGCCACTAAACGACGCCCTCTTCCATGGCGGCCCAGCCGTGTTGCCAAGGCCCGGCGGAGCAAAGCTCACGGCGACGGCGCCAATGGAGGTCGAGGACGACGTCGCTCTTGTCATCGAAACCAGTGGAACAACGGGAGCCCCCAAGAGAGTGGCATTGAGCGCGCCAGCTTTGCTGGCCAGTGTTGAGGCCGCCCATCAAGAACTCGGTGGCCCAGGGCAGTGGCTTCAGTTGCTGCCAGCCCACTACATCGCAGGTGTTCAGGTAGTGACTCGTTCGCTGGTTGCTGGAACAACAGCGGTAGCCTTTCATCCCGAACCCTTCTCCACGGTGGCCATGACCGGCGTTGCCGATGAGCTCCTGGCTCAGAGCGCACCCCTCTACACCTCAGTGGTTCCGGCCCAGCTTCAGCGGATTCTGGATGATGCGCCT
This sequence comes from uncultured Microbacteriaceae bacterium, assembly GCA_964593715.1. Taxonomy (GTDB): domain Bacteria; phylum Actinomycetota; class Actinomycetes; order Actinomycetales; family Microbacteriaceae; genus Pontimonas. The sequence goes on along the minus strand of CAZQIH010000036.1, from coordinate 4,332 downwards.
GGCATGCCACAACTCGATGAGCTGATGCGGCGCTTCAGTGCAATCCTCGTGGGTGGCCAGTCGATCCCAGAGACCCTGGTGAATCGTGCAGCCGATGCTGGGTATCGACTCATTCGCACTTATGGCTCTTCCGAAACCGCGGGTGGTTGTGTGTGGAACCAGAGGCCGATTGGTAACACCCGTGTTCGAGACATCGACGGGCGAATAGCAATCGCTGGTTCTGTCCTCGCCGCGGGATATGTCGGCGACCCCGAGCGCACCGCCCGAAGCTTCGTGATGGATGGTGGTGATCGCTGGTATCTCACCGATGATGCCGGCCATCTCACGGACGAGGGACTCGTTGTGGTCGATGGGCGCCTCGATGATGTCATCGTGTCCGGTGGAGTAAAGATTGCTCTGGCGGCCGTGGAGAAAACTATTCAGCGTGAGCTGGGGGTTGCCGATGCATTTGTTGTGGGAGTCCCTCACGCTGAGTGGGGGCACGTCCCGGTCGTGGTCACCACCAGAGCGGTGGATCTTGTGCGAATTCGTCTCGCCGTTCAGAGGGCCCTAGGAGTTGAGGCGAGGCCTGATCGAGTGGTTCAGGTTTCCAGCATTCCCCTGCTGGGGTCTGGAAAACCCGACCGGCTGGCGATGACCGCCCTCGCAGAGGGCCCCCACGCATGAGCACCCAGGCTGTGAGCGCTGCGGATTGGCTCGCTGGGGCGAGGCTTCGAACTCTTCCCCTCGCCGTGGCTCCTGTCGTTCTCGGCGGGGCGTCAGCCCAGTGGGCAGGGGCTTTTGATGCGGTCTTGTTCCTGTTGTGTGTTGTGGTGGCTCTGGCGCTTCAAGTGGGGGTCAATTACGCAAACGACTACTCCGATGGCATCCGTGGCACGGATGCCACGCGGGTAGGGCCCGCTCGACTCACTGGCTCTGGCCGTGTGGAGCCGGGGAAGGTGAAGCGCGCTGCATTCGTCTCTTTCGCAGTGGCGGTCTTGGCTGGCTTGGCACTCGTGGTCGCGAGCCAGTTGTGGATATTCCTAGGCATCGGCGCCCTTGCCCTTGTCGCAGCCTGGTTTTACACGGGAGGCCGGTCGCCCTATGGCTATCAGGGCCTTGGCGAAATTGTTGTTTTTGTGTTCTTTGGCTTGGTCGCCACGATGGGGACAGCCTGGGTTATGGTCGGGTCCATCCCCACTGAGACGTGGTTGAGCGGCTCTGCTGCGGGCTTCTTCGCGAGTGCTGTGCTGTTAGTCAACAACATCAGAGATCGCGAGCAGGACGCTCAGGTCGGCAAGAACACCCTGGCCGTTCGCCTGGGCGACCGGCCAAGTCGCATTCTTTTGGCTGTTCTGCTGCTTCTGCCCTATGGGATTCTCGGGGTTCTCTCGCTGGTGTTCATCTGGGCGCCCGTTGTTTTTGTCACAGCGATTGTCACGCTCGTCATCATCGTCATTGTGATGACGGCTCGGACACCGAAAGAACTGATCACGGCGCTCGGGCTGATGTCCCTCAACGCCGTTGTTTATGCCTTAGGACTTGGCGCCGCTATCGCTTTCTGAACCGGGGGCATCTTCAGCCAGCGCATCGGAATCAGGCCGTTTGGAGCGCTCGAGGCGGGTGGCTAGGTCTTCCGCCAGCTTGTCTCTCTGGCGAACAAAGAAAATGTAGGACAGGGCAAACGCAATTACCGTTGCGAGCAGTGCTGAGGCCCACCACACGATGTTGAGAACCATCAGAATCGCGAATGATGCTGCGAAAAGTCCGATTCGAATGATGCTGTAGCGAATCCAGGGGGTCATCCTCTCAGTGTAGGCGCGTACAATCGTGAACATGGTCCGTTGGATAGTGATCGGTGCCGTCGCGGTAGTGGCGTTTACGATTTATGCCCTCGTCGACCTCTTCATGACGCATGCTCCTCGGGTTCGAGCGTTCCCGAAGCCGCTGTGGATAGCGGTTATCGTCGCGCTTCCCGTGTTGGGCCCCATTTTGTGGCTCCTGATTGGCAAAGCCCGCGGAAACCCCAAGACCACACGGACGGTGGGCACTGCCCCCGATGACAACCCCACCTTCTTGAGCTCCATCGACCGCGAAGAATCAGACGAGCGAATCCGTCGGCTCGAAGAGGAGCTCCGCAAGCTTGATGACGAAAGCCCAGGAGGTCCGGGCGCGCAGGGCCCGGCCGGTGATTCACCCGACCAGGACACTCCGCCTCGGAACTCATGACCGCCTCGCCCGCCACCGATTGGTCGGTGGCTTTCCTCGGGGAGCTTGTTGCGCAGGGTGTCTCCCACGTTGTCGTTTCTCCGGGGGCTAGGTCTCAGGCTCTAGCACTTGCAGCACTCGCCTGGGAGAGAGTGTCTGAGGGCGCGCTCAGTGTTCACGTGGTCATCGATGAGCGATCCGCCGCATTTAGGGCGTTGGGCTTAGCGCTCGAGAGCAAACGGCCGGCTGTGTGTATCGCGACGTCTGGTTCTGCCCCAGCCCACTATTTCCCAGCCGTCCTTGAGGCGCTCCACGCCGGGGTGCCACTGATTGTGGTTGCAGCAGACCGCCCTGAAGAACTTCACGGTGTGGGCGCTAATCAGACAACGGTGCAGCGCGAGCTCTTTGGGCCCCGAGTCCCCAGTTGGACAATCCCAGCACCTGATGGCTCTGGTGGCACCGATGCCAAGCGGATTGCTACTGAGGTCACGACCGCCGCTTATCGCGGCGGCCCTGCCTATGTCAGTGTGTCTTTTCGTGAGCCACTAAGTGCGGCAATCCCAGAGGATTCTCTGGTCATGCCAGAGGTTACGGTCCCAGACTTTGCGTCATCGAGTGATGACCGGGGCCTTGCCCGTGTTCTTAGCCTCGAACCTGAGGCTGGGACGGTGGTCATTGCTGGGCATGGTGCTGGCTCTCGGGCCGAAGAGCTGGCAGTGGAGCTCGGCGCACCACTGATTGCTGAAGTCGTCAGTGGGGCGCGCTTTGGGCCCCACCTGGTTCCGGCGTATCGGCAGGTTTTGCACGATGGGGCACTGGCCAGTGGTATCCAGCGAGTTGTGACCGTGGGGCGCCCGACGCTCTCCAGAGAGGTGTCCTCTCTTCTGGGGCGAACCAATATCACCCAGATTGTGGTGAAGGGTCGGGAACTAGAGGCCGCAAACCCCAGCCGAGTTGCCCAGGTGGTTGACGACGTTGTGGTCACCCGCCCTGCGACACCCGAGGAGACCTCGATGTGGGTCAAGCCCTGGGTAATGGCAGGGAGGCGCCTCCACGAGGCCCAGCTTGCGCACATCACACCTGCGGCACCGGATATCGAGGCACTCACCTCCAACGACCCCGCCACACGGAGTGCTTTTGCCACCCAAGAAATGAAGGTTCTGCGTCAACCCGTGACACGGGAGAGTTTGGCGCTTGCTATCTGGGAGGCAACGTGGCCTCACGACCGGTTGGTCTTTGGTGCTTCGCGCATGGTTCGGGTCGCGGATTCGATCGTCCCTGGCAAGAACATCCCTGTTTTCTCAAACCGGGGACTCTCGGGAATCGATGGAACGGTCTCAACAGCGAGAGGAGTCGCCTTGGCCTCGTCGGCGACTGGCGTTACGCGAGTCCTCCTAGGTGATTTGGCTTTGTTGCACGATGTGGGCTCACTGCTGAGTGAACCTGGAGCGACTGATTCCTCGCGTGTGCATCTGATTGTTGCCAACGATGGTGGCGGCACCATCTTTGATGAGCTCGAAGTGAGCCAGGTGGCTTCCCAGGAAGATCGTGACCGGGTCCTCTTGACGCCCCACGAGGTTTCGCTCGAGGCGTTGGCTGGGGCCTATGACTGGGAATATCGCAGGGTTAGTCACCTGGGTGATCTCGCCGAGGCGTTGAGTGCTGGGGATGCCAGGCTCATCGTTGACGTCGCTATCGCTCGGGGTAACTAATCCCCTTGGGGGCCAAAGGCTCCAAGAACAGGTTTGAACTTAAGTCTGGTTTCTAACAACTCAGACGCCGGTTCTGAATCGGCGACGATGCCAGCTCCGGCATAGGCGGTGATGGTTCCCTCAGGTGACCACTGGGCACAGCGCAGTGCGATGGACCATTCGCCATCGCCACTGGCATCCATCCACCCCACTGGGCCTGCATAGCGACCGCGGTCGAAGGGCTCCAACTGGCGAATGATTTCGAGCGCCAGTGGCGTGGGCGACCCCGCCACTGCGGCGCTCGGGTGACTGGCGCCGACGACCTCGAGGCTGGTGACGCCTGAGGGAAGCGTGGCCTCGATATCGGTGGCCAGGTGCCACACGTTCGCAAGTTTGAGGGTGAAAGGTTGCTCGTCAGCCGCGCTGTGGGGGGTGATGGGTTCCAAGGCCTGAA
>CAZQIH010000035.1:6565-10445 GCA_964593715.1 uncultured Microbacteriaceae bacterium | reverse complement strand
CGAAAGTTGGGCATCGCAGACGAAGATCGCCTCAGCGGTTACGGGGTGTCCTGGTGCGCAACCTGTGACGGTGCTTTCTACAAGCAAAAGACAGTCGCCGTTGTCGGCGGTGGCGACTCGGCGATGGAAGAGGCGACATTCCTCACGCGCTTCGCGGACAAGGTCTACATCATCCACCGATCCAACAGCGTGCGGGCATCTGCGGTCATGCAAGAACGCGCGAAGAACGACCCGAAGATCGAGTTCATCTTCAACGCAACCGTCGCCCACATTTACGGCGATGACACTGTCGCCGGTGTTGGCCTGCTGGACACCGTAACTGGGGCGGAGAAGACGCTCGATGTCTCCGGCCTTTTCATCGCGATTGGTTCAGACCCGAGAACCCACGTCGTTCATGGCCAACTAGACCTGACCGACCAGGGCACAATCGCTGTCCAAGGCCGCACCTCACTGACCAACCTCGAGGGCGTGTTCGCAGCGGGTGACGTGATCGACCCCACTTATCGCAAAGCGTTCACCGCTGCCGGCTCCGGCTGTGTAGCGGCACTGGACGCCCAGCATTACCTGGAATCATTGCCCCACGAGACCATGGCCAACGCTACGGCCACCGAATAACACCACAACAAGGAGAAACCCCATGGGTGCACGCGACGTAACCGATGCAAACTTTGCCACCGAGGTTCTGGCTTCGGATAAACCCATCATGGTCGACTTCTGGGCGGAATGGTGTGGCCCCTGTCGCGCTGTCTCACCAATCCTCGACCAGATTGCGACCGAGCACGCCGAGAAGATCGACGTTGTGAAACTCAACGTCGACCTCAACCCCGACACCGCTATGAAATACCAGATCACGTCGATTCCGACGATGAAGGTGTTCAAAGGTGGCGAGGTCGTCAAGACTGTTATCGGCGCCAAGCCGAAGCCAGCCTTAGAGGCAGACCTCCAGGAATTCCTCGCCTAGGACTCCCTTTAGCTCGCAAAAGCGCCTATTCTTAGGGCTTTAGTCTCCCTCGACGAAGGGTAAAAGATGACACCCGGCTCGGGTATCTCATTAGACCCGTGGTTTGACAACTATGCGGACCGCGCGTCAGGACTTAGCGCGTCTGAGGTTCGCGCCCTTTTTGCCGTGGCCAGCCGCCCGGAGGTTGTTTCTCTCGCCGGTGGAATGCCGTTCGTCGCTGCTTTGCCCGTGGACAAGGTGCAGAAATCGCTTGCTCGGGTGATGGAAAACTCAGGACACGCAGCCCTCCAATACGGGTCCGGGCAGGGCCTTCCCGCTCTGCGGGAGCAGATTGTCGAAGTGATGGCTCTGGAGGGTATTCGGGCTGGTGTCGATGATGTGGTCGTCACGACCGGCTCACAACAGGCGCTTGACCTGGTGAGCAAACTTTTCATCAACCCGGGCGACGTGATTCTGGCTGAATCTCCCAGTTATGTCGGCGCAATGGGTGTCTTTAGTTCCTACCAGGCCGCCGTCGAACACGTAGCGATGGATGACGATGGGATGATTCCCCACGCCCTAGAGGAGCGAATCACCTCTCTGCGTGCCGCGGGCAAAACCATCAAGTTTCTCTATCTGATTCCAAACTTCCAGAACCCGGCGGGCGTGACGCTCTCGGGCCAACGCCGACTCGAGATTCTTGACATCGCGCACCACCACGGGATTTTGATTGTTGAAGACAACCCGTACGGACTCCTGTGGTTCGACCAGCCGCCGCCCGCGGCTATTCGATCCGTCGACGATGCGGGTGTCATCTATTTAGGCTCTTTCTCCAAAACCTTTGCCCCTGGCTTCCGGGTGGGCTGGGTTGTGGCGCCCCACGGTATTCGAGAAAAACTCGTTTTAGCATCAGAGGCGGCTATCCTCTCTCCCAGTTCGTTCTCGCAAATGGTCCTCAGCGATTACTTCGAGCACCAGGACTGGAGGGCTCAAATCGACACGTTCCGCGAGCTGTATCGGGAACGGCGCGACACTATGGCCCACGCTCTCAAAGCACACCTCCCGGCCATTTCACACACCAATCCCAACGGCGGGTTCTATCTCTGGTTATCACTTCCCGACCAGCTCGACTCTAAAGAGATGCTTCCGCGGGCGATCACTGAACTTGTGGCTTACACCCCCGGAACGGCCTTCTTCGCGAACGGCCAGGGTCGCAGCAACATCCGCCTGGCGTTCTGCTATCCCGAGCCCGACTTCATCACCGAGGGTGTCCGCCGCCTAAGCCGGGTCATCACCGAAGAATTGGAGCTCGCCGCGACGTTTGGGCCCCGGAGCAAAGATGTCGCTACGTCGCCACGGGCTGATGGCCCGCCCCCGGAGTTGACCTAGGACATGGCACAACAACCCCGCGTACTTGTTCTAGCTGGTGGTATCTCCCACGAGCGCGATATCTCGCTGCGCTCTGGCCGCCGGGTAACCGATGGGCTACATAGTCACGGGATTGACGCGACTCTGCGAGACCCGGATGCCACCCTCATCGAATTTTTGCGCGATGAACCAGTTGATGTGGTGTGGCCCGTCTTGCACGGGGCGTCGGGGGAAGATGGTGCCCTCCGGGGACTCTTGGAGATGCTCGCGATTCCCTTCGTTGGATCCTCAGCGGAGGCCACCCGTCTCGCGTGGAATAAACCTGTAGCAAAGACAATCGTGTCTCGAGCCGGAGTTGCCACCCCCGCGTCCATCACGCTCTCGAGGGATGCGTTCCGTGAACTCGGTGCTGAGAGCGTGCTTGCGACCGTGGCTGAGACCCTGGGCATGCCGCTCATTGTGAAGCCAGCCCACGGCGGTTCTGCCCAGGGAGTGAGCTGGGTTGACTCCACGGACGACCTCCGCCAAGCCATGGTGCACGCCTTTACCTATTCCGACAGCGCGCTTATCGAAGCGCGCATTGTCGGAGCGGAACTCTGCGTGACCATCATTGACACCGGCGAAGGCCCCAAGGCCATCCAGCCGGTGGAGATTGAGCCACTATCTGGCCACTATGACTTCGAAGCGCGCTACACGGCGGGGGCAACCCGGTTTTACACGCCACCGCGATTAGAAGAGAAAGTGTCCGCCGCAGCGACCGCACAAGCGCTCGCCGTCCACGAGGCCTTGGGCCTGCGGCACCTATCCCGGATTGATTTCATGGTGGACGACGCCGGAACCCCCTGGTTCCTAGAAGCCAGCACCATGCCAGGACTTACTGAGACATCAAGCACCGCGTTAGCCCTCGATGCAGCCGGTTACGACGTCGGTGGTGTCTACGCGGCTGTCGTCAACTCTCTTGTTCGCTAGCGAGACTCAAACCCAGGTTCGCCAAGCTCCGCGAGAATGCGGTTCAAATCGGCGACGGTCGCAAAGTCAATAGCAAGCGTTCCCTTGGTCTTCGACAAGGTGATGCTCACGCGGGTGTTGAGCCGGTCCCCCATGCGCTCAGCGATCTCTTCGAGCTGCTCGCTGCGGCCACCGCCGCGGACTTTTTTGCCGCCTGGCTTTTGGGTCTTGACTAGCCCAGCCGCCTCTTCTGCCTGTCGAACAGTGAGGGACTGAGAAACAATTTTTGCAGCGAGGCGCGCCTGGGCCTCCGAGTCATCGATCGAGAGCAGAGCACGTGCGTGTCCGGCGGACAAAACTCCAACGGCCACCTGGGCCTGAATCTTCTCCGGCAGGCGCAACAACCGCAACGTGTTGGTCACCTGTGGGCGGGAGCGACCGAGGCGCTGAGCCAGTTCATCCTGGGTAATACCAAAATCCGAGAGAAGTTGCTGATACGCGGATGCTTCCTCTAAGGGGTTCAGGTTTGCGCGGTGAAGATTCTCGAGCAGAGCATCGCGCAACATCGACTCGTCGGTGGTCTCCCTGACTACCGCGGGAATAGTTGTTAGCCCCGCCGCCGTT
>CAZQIH010000035.1:0-6555 GCA_964593715.1 uncultured Microbacteriaceae bacterium | reverse complement strand
AGGCGACGCTCTCCCATGATGAGCTCGAACGATGCGCCCTTGTCAGGAGTCGCCAACGGTCTCACCACGATCGGCTGAAGAACACCGAACTCGCGAACTGAGTGGATCAGCTCATCAAGCTCCTCTTGGCGGAACTCGCGGCGCGGTTGCTGAGGATTTGGCCGAATTGCGCCGACTTCAATGTTTGCGAGGCTTGCGCCTGGAACGGCGAGCAAACCTCCCGAGCTGTCGGTGCTGGGGAAAAAGACATCAACCGGGCGGTCACCCTGCGTTGGTGCCGTCGGAATAAGTGCCCCGATTCCACGACCGAGTCCGGTTCTTTTCTGAGCCATTAGCGGGCCACCCCTCGTTGAGCAATTTCAATTGCGGCTTCTTGATAGGACACTGAACCAGGAGAATTGCGGTCATACGCGACCACAGTCTGGCCAAAGCTGGGCGCTTCTGACACCCGAACGGACCGAGGAATCACGGCGTTAAGCGTCTGCGTGGGGAAGTGCTGCCGGACGTCGTCGACGACTTGGTGCGCGAGATTAGTGCGGGAATCAAACATGGTCAGCAGAATCGTCGAAAGTCGGAGCTCAGGGTTCAAGTGGCTGCGCATCATGTCGATGCTTCCCACGAGCTGGGACACACCTTCAAGCGCGTAGTACTCACACTGAATAGGGATGAGCACCTCCCGAGCCGCCACAAAAGCGTTAATTGTCAGCAACCCCAGAGATGGTGGGCAATCGATAAAAACGTAATCGAGCGATGAGCCCTCGGGCGTCGCTAAATATTGCTGAAGGGCGCGGTCAAGCCGATATTCTCGTGCCGCCAAAGAGACCAACTCGATTTCCGCCCCTGCAAGATCAAGGGTGGCGGGAACACAGAAAAGGTTGGGACTCTCCGGGCTTACCTGGATTGCCTGGCCAAGCGCCGTCCCGCGCACCACGACGTCATAAATGCTGTCTATGTCGCCGTGCTTGTCGATGCCGAGCGCTGTCGACGCGTTTCCCTGAGGGTCCAAATCAATGACCAACACTTTGGCCCCGAAACTCGCCAACGCGGCGGCGATATTGACGGCCGTTGTGGTCTTACCCACGCCGCCTTTCTGGTTAGCGACCGTGAAAATGCGGGTTGATGCAGGGTTGGGAACGCTCGCTCGAGCTATAGCGGCGCGCCGTTCCGTCAGGTGCGCAAGTTCGGTCGCGAGCGGGGTGGATGCGTCAAAACTCTGAGCGCTCACCGACTTCACCCCTTACTCAATGTTTCACGTGAAACATCACGCCTAGTCTGCCACTGTAGCCCGAAAGACGCGCGTCTCTTCGGTTCCATACTCAGGGCCCGTGATCTGAACCCGCGGATCGAGTAGCCCATGCTTGACCAGCACCGATGCTGCATCCCTAATCTCCTGGTCAACCCGCTCGCCCTTCATAAGAACGAGCTCTCCGCCCGGCCGAACAAGCGGAACGACCAGAGGAATGAGGGTTTTCAAAGCGCTCACGGCCCGCGCAGTCACAAAGTCATACCGCTGGCCAATGGCCTCCTCGGCGCGCTGGTTGAGAACAATTACGTTCTGCAAACCAAGGCGCTTGGCCTCGTCCTCGAGCCACGTGGCCCTTCGCCCGAGAGGTTCGATGAGCGTGCAGGCAACGTCTGGTCGCATGATTGCCACCACTAGACCAGGAAAGCCCGCACCCGACCCAATGTCGGCGAGCGTTCCTGGGCCAACCAGGCGCGCCAGCAGCGCGGAATTCAGAATATGTCTGGTCCAGAGACGATCGAGCTCACGTGGCCCGACAAGGCCAAGTTCCTCGCCGTACCGGGCGATGTCGAGGGCGAAGCTACGAAGAGCAGGAAGTGACTCCCCGCACAGAGCGAGCGCGCTCTCCGGTTCGGGCTCGACAGCGGAATGTTTCACGTGAAACATTCCCCCTAGGAGGCGGCGGTGATGACTGTGTGCCGATCTCGGCCTTCGCCCTCAGACGCTGAATGGAAGCCCTGTTCGCTCACCAAATCATGCACGAGCTTGCGCTCGTAACTACTCATCGGAGGCAAAGCGGCAGACTGTGCGCCCCCCTCAATCTTTTCGATGGCGACGCGAACGAGTTTGCTGAGCTCTTCGGCTCTAGCGTCTCGCGATCCGCCCACGTCCAGCACGAGTCGAGCGAATTCGCCGGTCTTCTGCTGCACCGCGAGCCTGGTCAGGTCTTGGAGGGCCAAGACAACGTCGGGCGAAGAGAGCACGTCGAGATCGTCGGTATCGGGAGATCCGACCGTGACGTAGGTGCGCTCCTGACGGACCTCAATCTCGATGTCTCCATCGAGGTCTGCAATATCAAGCAGCGCTTCCAGGTAATCGGCCGCTAGCTCACCCTCGTCGGGGACGACCATATCGGTCTCGGTCTTAGCCATTAGGAGCCCTTCTTTTTCTTTTTGTTTTTCTTCTTTGCCCGCTCTTTACCCAGCGGCTGTTCTCTTTGGCGCTTCTCGTCCTCGGTTTCCTGGGGAGCCTCGTCTTCGACGATCACGATGCCCTTGCGTTCGCGCTTTTTAGCAAGGCGAGCCTCGCGAGCAATATCTGCCTCGCTACCAGGCGTGGGCATGTTGCGAATAACAATGAACTGCTGGGCCATCGTCCAGAAGTTGGAGATGAGCCAGTAGGTCATTACACCGAGCGAGAAGAACACGCCAGAGAAGAGGAAGACCAGGGGCAGCATGTACAGCAAGATGCGCTGCTGGCGATACATCGGGCTTTCTTTCATCGCCGGCGACTGGTTCTTCGACATGATCTGCAGCTGAGTGATGAACTGTGACACCGACATCATGACAACCATCACCGCCGCTGTGACAACAACGGCCACGGTTGCCTGCTGGCTCAGGGTGGACTCGTCGCTCAAGGCAAACGCCATTGTGGTTTGCAGGGGAGCGAGGCCAAACAGGGCCGCCGCTCCGAATTCATCAGCCAGCTCTTCCGTCATGAAGGAGACGCCGGCGCCACCCTCAGCGGCCGTCTGAAGCACCCTAAACAACCCAAAGAAGATGGGCATCTGAAGCAAGAGCGGCAAGCAGGACGAGAACGGGTTGGTGCCCGCTTTGCTGTAGAGCGCCATCGTCTCGCGAGACATTGCTTCTCGAGAGAACTGATCCTTTTTGCCCTTGTACTTGTCCTGAATCTTCTTGAGATCAGGCGCAATCTCCATCATCCGCCGCTGGCTCTTAATCTGGCGAACAAAGACCGGAATCAGCGCGGCGCGCACGACCAACACGAGGGCCGCAATAGAAAGGAACCACGTGGCCCCCGCCGCAGGGTCCATTCCCAAACTCTGCAGTAGGGAGTGCGAGCCGGCCAGAACCGCTTCAATGACCCATCGAATAGGCCAGAGGATTGTGTCAATGACTCCCACGTGCTACCTCTCCTTTACCTTCACAAAACCCAGGGGTGTTACTTCATACGTCGATCTCAAGCGCTCGGGCGGATCATCGATGCCACCGCGCGCAAAGGGGTTACACCGAAGAATCCGAATAATGCCTAAGCCTATGCCCCAGAGCGCACCATGATACTGAATAGCCCGAAGCGTATACAGCGAACAGCTGGGGTAGTAGCGGCACACTTCTCCGTACAACGGCGAAATCACTTTGCGGTACGCCAGCAGAATCGCGACCGCTACGTTGCGCGGAAGTAGGAGAAGCCCAAGCAGAAAATTCCTCATCGCGGAAAGGCTCGGTCCCATGCGCGAAGGAGATCCTCGTACGAAGCTGCGCCGGCCGCCGGCAAAGCGCGAACGACAACATCCTCACCCCAGAAACCCCGAGTAATCTCCCCCTGGGCCATCTCTCGCAAGCGGCGCTTCACTCGGTTGCGAACCACCGCTCCACCGACCTGTTTAGACACCACGAAGCCAAACCGGCCCGGAGCCTCGGGCTGGGTAATTAGTCTGGCCGCTACAAAATACTCCGAGGCAACACGAGACCCACGCCGGGAAACAAGGCGCAAGTGGTCGCCATCAACGATGCGATGAGCCCGTGCTAACACGGGGACCTCACTTAGGCAGAGAGGCGGACGCGGCCCTTGCGGCGGCGTGCGGCAAGGATGGCGCGACCGGCACGGGTGCGCATACGCAAGCGGAAACCGTGCACCTTCGCGCGGCGACGGTTGTTTGGCTGAAATGTGCGCTTGCTCATGACAAATACTCCTTGGTGCTGACCCGGCTGATACCGGAAACCCTTGCCCCGATGGGGACACCCAAGGATAAGGCCGAAAGTCCAGCTGGTCAAACTTACATTTCGCAATTGAAGTTATCCACAGGTACGCTCGTGGTTAGCATCGACCCGAAACCGCCCTCTAGCGTGTGGGTTAGCGCACCCGTCCCAAAGAAACATGAGGTTGAGTGATGGCCGATACAGAGACCGACATCGTCGAGCTCTGGCGCGGAGTGATGAGTCACCTCACTACTGACTCGCGGATCACTCCTCAGTTATGGGGCTTCCTTGATCTCGTCGAGCCCCGAGGTGTGATGGCTGGGGTTCTCTATCTCGAGGTCCCTAATGAACTCACACGCGGAATGCTCGAACAACGGGTACGACTGCCTCTACTCTCCGCGCTCGAAGGAATCGAAGATTCTGAAATCAATAGCTTCGCCATTGTCGTCAACCCCGACATCGAGAGTGACGTGCTACAAATCCCGGCAGAAGAATTGGGCAGCGCTGAAGTGGTGCCGGATCGGCCCGACGAGCCCCCCGTCCTCACTGGTCAAAATCAATCTCGACTGAACAATAAGTACAGCTTCGACAACTTTGTTATTGGATCATCCAACAGGTTCTCGCACGCGGCCGCTGTCGCAGTCGCAGAAGCTCCAGCAAAGGCCTACAACCCTCTCTTTATTTATGGTGGCTCGGGTTTGGGAAAGACCCACCTTCTCCACGCCATCGGTCACTACGCACAGAACCTCTTTAAGGGAATTCGGGTGCGCTACGTGAGCTCTGAGGAGTTCACTAATGACTTCATCAACGCAATCGCTAACAATCGAGGGCCAGAGTTCCAATCTCGCTACCGCGAGATCGACATCCTCCTCATCGATGACATTCAATTTCTGCAAGGAAAAGATTCCACCCAAGAGGCGTTCTTCCATACGTTCAATACATTGCACGATCACAACAAACAAGTTGTCGTCACCAGTGACCTTCCCCCAAAACAACTCACTGGGTTCGAAGACCGTATGCGTAGTCGATTTGAGTGGGGGTTGATTACCGACGTTCAGGCACCGGACCTAGAAACTCGCATCGCCATCTTGAGAAAGAAAGCTGCGAGCGAGCGGATCGACATTAACGATGACGTTGTCGAATACATGGCATCCAAAGTGTCATCAAACATCAGGGAACTCGAGGGCGCGCTTATTCGTGTGACCGCGTTTGCGAACCTGAATAAAACAGCGATCGATATGTCGCTGGCCCAAACAGTCTTAAAAGACTTGGTTCTCAGTGAGGAGACCAACGTTGTCTCCCCTGGCGACATTATTAGTCTCACTGCCACCTTTTATCAGTTGAGCGTCGAGGACCTTTATGGGTCATCGCGATCACAAACAATTGCGCTTGCTCGCCAGGTTGCAATGTACCTCTGCAGGGAAATGACGAGCCTCTCCCTACCAAAGATCGGCCAGCTCTTCGGGAACCGCGACCACACGACAGTGATGTACGCGAACAAAAAGATAAGTGAGCTCATGAAAGAGCGTCGGTCTATCTATAACCAGGTCACTGAAATCACCAGCAGAATCAAACAAAACTCCAGTTATTAAGGCTAATAAAGTTAAGGTAGAAGGTTTCACACACTGTGGATAACGTGTGGAGAAAGTTTCACTCCTTGTTGACGACACCCGGAAGTTATCCACAAGGGGAGAGAATTCTGAAGCTCCGTAACCGCAGCCCTGAGAGATTCCACAAAGTACACATTTTCTCTCCACATCTCACACGAATGTAGTTTCCATGGATTTAGGGCTATCGACCGAAGTTATGCACTTCTCCCCAAGGGTTAAGACTGTTAAAGAGTTAATGAATGAGAGAAACCGATAACTTTTACGAAAAACCGAACCCCTTGAGTCTGTGCCACAATCAAGTACTAATCTTTCGGACCGTGAGGTAGCAGTCGTGAAATTCGAAGTCAACAAAGATGTATTTAGCGAAGCAGTGTCGTTCGCTGTGAAACTTTTGCCCCAGAGGACAACTCTCCCAATCCTCAGCGGCGTTTTGATCGTTGCTGAATCCACGGGTATCACCATTTCTTCGTTCGACTATGAGGTTTCAGCTAAGACCCGGGTCGATGCCGACGTATCGCAGCCGGGTACGGTTCTTGTCTCGGGACGGCTTCTCGCCGAGATTGCTCAGCGTCTCCCGGGCGACACCGTCGTGTGCGATGTCAGTGGCACCTCGATGAGTGTTACTTCTGCCTCCGCAAAGTTCTCATTGGCAACTATGCCCGTCGAGGAATACCCGAACCTCCCAGAGGTTTCCGGTGTGACCGGGTCGATACAGGGCCAAGAGTTTGCTAACGCTGTAAGCCAGGTCGCCACCGCCGCATCC
>CAZQIH010000034.1:0-10756 GCA_964593715.1 uncultured Microbacteriaceae bacterium | reverse complement strand
CGTGCACTACTTGCCGATCGAGTTCCCGGCCGTTGCGGACGTGGGCATCACTAATGCCTTGGCCGACGCAGCCCGGGGTATGAAGAAGCGTGTTCACGTGGGCGTCTCGCAGTCCAAAGACTCCTTTTATGGGCAACACGACCCCGCAAGAATGCCTGTTGCCTCTCGGCTTCAGGAGCGCTGGGCCGCGTGGACTGGCGGGGGAGCAATCTGTTCTGAAATGGAAGCCGCTCCCCTCTACATCGTGGCCTCCGTGCTCCGCGTTCGCGCCGGCGGCCTCATGATGGTGATGGGTCACCCCGACCAGTCGCCTATGAGCGATGCCGAGTGGGAAGCCTCGAAGGTGGAGCACCTCCTGCCCGTGGCGATAGAGGGCATGCGAGAGATTATTCGCAGAGACCTCGCTAGCTCCCGCTAATTCTGTAGTGCTCAGGATGATCCTGCGCGACCTGAATGAGGCCATCCTCGAGCAGTGACGCCAGTGCTCGGTCGAATTGCTGGTGTTCGCTCCACAGCGTGCGGAGGAAGCTTGCTGGCACAGGGGTGTCACTGGATCGCAATTCGCGAAGAATGATGCCCCGGACCTGACGGTCGCTACCCTCGAAACGGGCTTGTTTTGCGGCGGTGGCACCTTCGTAGGGCGGGTATCCCGAGAGACGCCACTGGCACAGATCGGCAATCGGGCAGGCTGAACATTCCGGCGCTCTGGCCTTACACACCACGGCGCCAAGTTCCATCAGCCCAGCGGCCCCCAGGCACTGACGCCCTGCATCATCGAGTGTCTCGAGCAAAGCGGACACGTTAGCCCGATCGGCAACAGTCCTGGGCGGGCCAGCTTCCCCCTGGCCGGCCTGCGCCCTGGCAACCACCCGTCTGACGTTGGTGTCCACCACAGGCTCAGCAATCCCAAACGCAAAACATCGGATTGCTCGAGCCGTGTAATCGCCAACGCCGGGGAGTGCTAGCAGGGCCTCAAGGTCGTGGGGGACAACGCCACCGTGTTCGGCCACGATGACGTGTGCTGCTTCCTGCAGGCGTTTTGCCCGCCTCGGGTAGCCCATCCGGTCCCAGGCCCGCAGTACTTCAGCCAACGATTCCTGTGCCAGATCGGCTGGGCTTGGCCACCGAGCCATCCAGTACTCATAGACCGGTAGAACTCGAGAGACCGGAGTCTGCTGCAGCATGACCTCCGACACGAGCACGCCCCACGGGCCTGCCTCTGGTGCCCTCCAGGGTAAATCGCGTTTATTGTCCTCAAACCAGGAGATCACGCGATTCATCAGCACGCACTCACGCTAGCGAAGCAGAGAGCTTTTCTCAGCCATCAGCCCTACCCTTGGCTCATGAAGGTTCTGGTCACCGGTGCTACCGGCTACGTCGGGGGTCGCCTCGTACCGAAGCTTTTGGAGCGTGGCCACGACGTCAGAGTGATTGTGCGCGACCACCACCGCCTGGATGACGTCCCGTGGAGGGATGCCGTGGACATCGTCCAAGGCGATTTGGTCGATCAGGCAGCCGTCGCCCGGGCAGTCGAAGGGCGTGACGTTGTCTATTACCTCGTTCACTCCATGTCGAGTGCTGGCGACTTCGAGAAAATCGAGCGCCAAGTGGCAACGACGATGGCCCGCGAAGCACGCCCAGCCGGCGTGAAGCGCATCGTTTACCTCGGCGGATTACATCCAGAGGGCCCGCTCTCCAGGCACCTTGGGTCTCGCAAAGAGGTGGGCGACATTCTGCTCTCCTCTGGCGTTCCGACCATCGCCCTGCAGGCGGGCGTGATTATTGGCTCGGGTTCGGCAAGCTTTGAAATGATCCGCCATTTGACGGAGGTTCTTCCCTATATGCCAGCACCCAAGTGGGTGCGCAACTTCATCCAACCCATTGCGATTAGGGATGTGTTGCACTACCTGGTGGCCTCTGCTGAACTCCCTCCCTCCATTAACCGTGCATTTGATATCGGTGGGCCAGATGTCTTCCGATACGGGCAGTTGATGAACGGTTATGCGGTTGAGGCGGGGCTCAAGCAACGCCCGATAGCGGCTCTTCCCGTTCTCACACCCTGGCTAGCCTCGCAATGGGTGAACTTGGTGACGCCGATCCCACGCTCGCTTGCCGTCCCGATTATTGAATCACTCCTCCACGACGCGGTGATGACCAATCACGACATTGACGAGGTTATTCCTCCTCCTGCGGAGGGGCTCACCGGGTATCGAAAAGCAGTGCGCCTGGCACTGGCCAGAATGCGCGGGGGCGAGGTCGAGACATCCTGGCGGGATGCGCAAGTCACCGGGGCCCCAGCGGATCCGCTGCCGAGCGACCCTGAGTGGTCGGGACACACCGTTTTTACGGACGAGCGGGCCGTCGCGTGCGGTGCAGATTCAGCCGAATTATGGCGGGTCGTAGAAAGTGTTGGCGGGGCAAACGGTTGGTATTCACTCCCGATGGCCTGGGCTGCGAGGGGATGGCTCGACAAACTTGTGGGCGGAGTGGGGCTTCGACGAGGCCGTCGCGACCCCGAACACTTGGTCACCGGCGATGCACTTGATTTCTGGCGGGTGGAGTCGATGGAAAAGGGCAAGTCTCTCCGGCTTCGGGCCGAGATGAAACTTCCGGGTCGCGCGTGGCTGGAATTTCGCATCGAGCCAACCCCTGAGGGAACAAGCACGCTGCATCAGAGGGCTATCTTCTTTCCGCACGGACTTGGCGGGCGTCTCTACTGGCTGGCGGTGATGCCGCTGCACGGCGTTGTGTTTGCGGGGATGGCGAAGGCCATGGCCAAGAAGGCTGAGGTCCAAAGCGCCTCTCGAGTGGCCTAAGCCCTCCTGGGGGGCTACACTCTAAGGTGCACCTCGATCACTGATACGGTTCCCGTTCAGGTCTGATTGTTTGTGTCAGTCTCGCATCACTGGCGGGACAAAGCGGTGGTCTGTGGTTACGAAGACTCCTTCGTATCTGAAGTGCCACCGATGTGAGGTCAAGGAGAAGAATGGCCCAGTCAGGCCCGGCGAGAACATCCTCTCGCCCCCAAGGCGCAAAGCGCGCCAGGCGTAAGCCCATGGACGATGAGGGCATCATCCCTATTTTGGCGCGCGCTGTTCGCGAGGTGGAGGCTGCTGCCAGCCGCGGGAAAGTCACCGCCCACAACAGAATCAAGTTCCAGGTCGCTGCCTTGCTTGTGCGTGATGAGCGCCAGCGGGTCAAGGATGATGCCAGTGTCAGCACGGTGGAGCGCCAGGAGGTCCTGAAGCGACTCGACGGTTTGGCCGCCATCATGGCCAAAACTGCGGCTCGCGACACCAGTTTGATTTCTTTGCTAGCCCCCGACGCCAAGATTTCCGATGCGGCAAAGAAATTACGCCGTGACTTTCTTGTTGCCTCGGGCGTCGAGTTGGCTCCCGATGACCTCATCATCGTGGAAGAAGCCGCGAGCCCCCCTGCGGAACTCGCTAAGCAGGTCATTCCCGCTTCGGTGCGCCAGGCGCAGTTAGCCAATCCTTTTATGGCTCCTGATTTTGCTGCCTACCAAAAGCCTCAGGGCGTTGTGGAGGGCAGGCTTCTCAACTGGGAGCTCATCGAGCCACTGTTTAGGGCTTTTGAACAGGGCGCTGGCGGCGGTATCGCAACCATGGAACTTCCGCCGGCAGGAAACCTTTCCACCCCGGGAGGACTGGACCTCATGGTTCACCAGTCCCAGTTTGTCGAGAGCGTTCGCGCTGGTCACCGCGGCTTTCTCCTCGCTGACGAGCCGGGGCTTGGGAAAACAGCGCAGGCTTTGATTGCGGCGGAGGTTGCCGGCGCTTTTCCCCTTCTTGTGGTTGTTCCCAATGTGGTGAAGACGAACTGGTTGCGCGAAGTGCGCCAATGGCTGCCCCAACGCCGCCCCACCGTGGTTCACGGCGATGGCGTCGAGCTCAATGCTTTTTCTGACGTCTTCATCGTCAATTACGACATTCTTGACCGTCACGTGGGGTGGCTCTCTAAGTTTGATTTCCGCGGCATGGTTGTTGATGAGGCTCACTTCATCAAGAACAAAGATTCGCAGCGCTCCAAGCACGTTCAAGCGGTTGCTAGAACCATTCGCGCTCGCTTGCGCCACCCTCTCCTTATTGCCCTCACCGGAACCCCGCTGATTAACCAGATTGAAGACTTCCGGATGATTTGGCAGTTCCTGGGTTGGATCGATGACAAGAAGCCACTGGGCGAATTAATGGCCAAACTCGAGGCGACAGGCTTGACCCCGGCTGATCCTGGTTTCTTCCAAGAAGCCAGAAAAGCTGTCATTTCGATGGGCATCGTGCGCCGCAAGAAGCAGGATGTTGCGGCTGATATCCCGGCTAGACGCATCGCGGACATTCCGGTGGAGCTCGACGGCGAGGCGGGCCGGTCAATTGTTGATGCCGAGCGAGCGCTCGTTGGGCGTTTGCTCGAGCGCTATGACAGGGTCATTGCGGCCAGGGGAGTCCCGGTTCAGGGAATTGATGAGGACCTCGTTCGCCTGGTCTGTAACTCGGAGGTGGAAGAAACCACCCAGGACGACAACGGCGACAACGTCTTCACCCTGGTGCGCAAGATTGGACAGGCCAAGGCCGTCATGGCCGCCGATTACACCGCACAACTGGCCCGAAATGTCGGCAAAGTCGTGTTCTTCGCCAAGCACATCGATGTCCTCGATCAGGCGCAGGCGCACTTCGCCTCGGTGGGTATCAAGACCACCTCTATTCGAGGTGACCAGAGCACAACTGCCCGACAGGCCGCGATTGACGCATTCACCAACGACAGTGACGTCCAAGTGATTGTCTGTTCCTTGTTGGCCGCTGGCGTTGGAGTGAACCTCCAGGCTGCCTCGAACGTCGTTCTGGCCGAGCTTTCGTGGACAAGCGCCGAGCAGACCCAAGCCATCGACCGTGTTCACCGCATCGGTCAAGAGCTGCCGGTGACCGCCTGGCGCATTCTCGCCGCTTCGACCATCGACACGAGAATTGCGGAGTTGATCGACCAGAAGTCCGGGCTCGCCGCGCGGGCTCTCGATGGTGAAGAAGCTGAGGTCGGCGTTGAGACCACGATGCAGGTGGCAGCGCTCATTGCCCTGCTGAGTGCCGCCTTGACTGCCCGTGGGGAGTAGCTAGAACTGGTATTTGCAGGTGGGGTCCTGACATTCCCACTCGTGGCATCGGTCTGAGACGGCGTCGCCGCCCAGTGCGATCTGGCCGAGCTTGGCTGCGGTAATCATCTCCGCACTCGGGGTTCCGTAGAGGATCGGGAGCGGTTTCTCAGCCCCACACTGTGGACAATCTGGTGAATCGTCACCAAAGAGAGATTCAGTCATCGTTCCTCCGGCCCGGATGTGTTGCCCAAGATTCTCAGGCACCACTGACACTCACGGGTCGAGCTGGTTGGCGGGGTGCAGCCTATGGTGAATCAGGTTGATCAGAGCCGTGGCGCTGACTAAAGCGATGATAATCACCCCAATGCCGGCGGCGTAGACCCACACTCCCGTCCACCCGGCAGGCCCGGTCGGGTTGAGGAAGGCGTAGGGGTACCAGCCGGTGATGTTTCCCCTCGTCAGAGTGAACGCGAACCACGCAAGCGGAAAAGCAAGACCTGCGACCATGGTCCAGGTCGGCAGCTTGTGGCGATGCGGATTCAGAATCCAATCCAGCGCGAAATACAGCGGAATCCACACGTGAGTGATCTCGTTGGGCCACTGAATGGGGGATACGTAGGAACCCGGAGCGCTTGGCAAATCTCGGAGCAGAGCGTTATAGACCGCGCCCGTGATGATGGCGTATGCGACAAAGTTCGCGCGAAGCGCGGCCATGGCGCCAGAGTCGCGGACGCTCTGGAGGCCGACAAACCCGCTCAGAACCAGAACAAAGATATTCGCGAGGCTTGTCTGAATAGTGAAGTACGAGAAGTATCGCTCGGGAATAAATGCGTTGTTCAGGGCCTGGTCAGTGATTTGAACGGCCAGTGCTGCCACTACGGCGGTGGCTGCAGCAAAATTCAGCCACGCCAATATGACCCGGTAGGTCGACGGGCTCCCCGCGAGGGGGCTTTCTTGGTAGGTGGCGCGCACGCTAGGACTCTAACGCCTTCAGGTTTCTCCTGGGTTACGGAAGGGTTAGATAAACCCTGTCTCCGCGTTGTATACCCTGGCCCTGTGTTCGATGTTGCTGTCACCTATATCCTCCGCGATAACGCGGGGGTCACCGAGGTTCTCCTGGGGGAGAAGCTGCGCGGGATTGGCGCTGGCCACATTGTGGGGCCCGGGGGCAAGCTTGAAGCGGGAGAGAATCCCGAAGATGCAGCTATTCGCGAGGTCTATGAGGAGGTGGGGCTCGTGATCGAGCCGATCGCGCTCACCCCTCTGGCGCGTATCAGCTATCCCTTCGTGAACCGAGGGGACTTGTCGCAGCGCTCTTTTGTCTTCTCGGCGCAGGTTTTTAGCGGCGAACTGACGGGCTCAGGGGAGCTGGTCGCCTCGTGGTGGCCTACGACGGCAATCCCCTACGAGCGGATGTGGTCGGATGCGAAGATCTGGTTGCCCAGAGCGCTCTCGGGAGAGTTCATCGAGGCAACCATCGTGATCGGAGAGAGCAACGAAGTGCTCTCCCACGACTGTTAGAGCCCTAAATCATCCCCAGTTCGGTGAGCTTCTCGTTCAGAAGCGGGTTACTGGGCTCTGTGAGAACGGAACCGTCAGGGAATAGGAGGACGGGAATGTTGGGTCGGCCGCTGAGTTCGATGGCCTTGTTCTTGTCCTCGTCGCTTGCGTCCACATCGTGGTAGGTGAAGCCCACGCCGTAGTGCTCCAGCAATGCTTGCGCACGCCTGCAGTCACCGCACCAGGAGGCTCCGTAGAAGTCAATGGAAGCAGATTCACTCGACATAATGGGTCTCCTTGATAGCGCAGAATTCGGTGTGTGTTCATCGTAGCGATGACTTCCTGGCGTCGACCACCTTCTACACTCAGAGGTGCACGCGCGATCCGATCACACAGCGAGGTGAGGTCATGTTTCACACCACCGGTCCCGGACCCTCCATTCGACGTGAGGGCACCACAGACGCGACCTATCGTCCCGGAATGGACGAGCAGCTGCCGGAGGGCCCAGTTCCTATGCGCAGCGAGTCAGATTCGCTCGGCACCAGGGAGGTTCCAGCAGACGCCTATTGGGGCATCCACACTGCCCGAGCGTTAGAGAACTTTCCGATCACCCGCAGGGCGATATCCAACTACCCGGATCTGATCCGCGGGATTGCGAGGGTGAAGCAGGCTGCGGCCAGGGCAAACCGGGATATTGGTGTGCTTGACCCCGATAAGGCCGCCGTGATTGACCAGGTTTGTGAAGAGCTGTGGGCTGGCCAGTGGCACGAACAGTTCGTATTGGGAGCTGTTCAGGGCGGCGCTGGAACATCAACAAACATGTGCGCCAATGAGGTGATAGCTAACCGCGGTCTGGAACTGATGGGCTTCCAGAAGGGCGATTACCAGCACCTTCACCCCATCGATGATGTGAACCGGTCACAAAGCACCAATGACGTCTACCCAACCGCCATCAAGCTCGGCATGGTCCTAGGCGTTCAGCGTCTCTTCGAGGAACACCGCCTGCTTGCTGAGTCGTTCCTCGCCAAGGGCAGAGAGTTTCAAGAGATTGTGAAGGTTGGTCGCACCCAGCTCCAAGATGCTGTGCCGATGACCCTGGGTCAAGAATTCAGCGGATTTGCGACGACCCTGCGCGAAGATCACGACCGGATCAAAGAAACCATTCCCTTCTTGTGTGAGATCAACCTGGGCGCGACTGCGATTGGCACGGGCATCACTGCGGACCCCAGGTATCCCGAGGCCGTGCGAGCACATCTGGCTGAGTTGACTGGACTCGATATCCGCACGGCCCCAGACCTCATTGAGGCGACCAGTGATGCCGGTGTCTTCATGACGCTCTCTGGCACCCTGAAGCGCGCTGCCGTCAAGCTCTCCAAGATCTGCAACGACCTCCGCCTGCTCTCCAGTGGACCCCAAGCGGGCTTTGGTGAGATCAATCTTCCTGCCCGGCAGGCCGGATCATCGATCATGCCCGGCAAGGTGAACCCGGTCATTCCGGAGGCGGTCAACCAGGTCGCATTTGCGATTATCGGCGCAGATGCCACTGTCACAGCGGCGGCTGAAGCGGGACAACTGCAGCTCAACGCGTTCGAGCCGATCATTGCGGCGTCTATTCTGCAGTCCGTCGTGTGGCTCACGAATAGCTGCCGAACACTGCGCGTGAATTGTGTGGACGGGATTACCGCCAACACCGAGCACTTGCACAACCAGGTCGAAGCCAGCGTTGGCGTCGTCACTGCGTTGACTCCCTACATTGGCTATGAGAAGGCTGCGGTCATTGCGCATGAGGCGCTTGCCGGCAAAGGGACAGTGCGCCAACTCGTTATCGCCCAGGGCCTGATGGCGGCTGACGAGCTTGAACGCGTGCTCTCACCCGGTCGATTGAGCGGGTTGACACTGGGAACAAACGCAATTGTTCTCCCCGCCGTGCTGGAGCACCCAGAAACAGGGGCTTAAGAACCTCGCCGCCCAGTGGCGGGGCTTGGCCTCCGGCGCTTCTGAGCGGCGAGTAACTTGAGCCCATCGTGCCAAAGCCGTCGTGGACGTGGCAAGGCCTTTTTGGTCACACCTTGATAACAAGCTGGCTACCGGCCAGGGCCCCGCGATGGTAGGCTCGTCGTTTGTGCCGTGTAACGGCCGCGGAAATCAGAGCCCTGCCACCGGGTAGAGCGCCGCGCAGCGAGATAACAGAAGGAGAGCTGACATGTCGATTACCCAAGAAGCCAAAAACAAAATTCTGGCCGACTTCGCAACACACCCGGGTGACACCGGTTCTCCCGAAGTTCAGATCGCCCTGATGTCTCACCGCATCGCCGAGCTCACGGAGCACTTGAAGGTCCACAAGCACGACCACCACTCGCGTCGTGGCCTGCTGCTGATGGTCGGCCGCCGTCGCCGTCTGCTGGGTTACCTGCAGGGCGTTGACATTGAGCGCTACCGTGCGCTCATTGAACGCCTCGGGCTTCGTCGCTAAGTTCAGAATTCTGGTGGATACCCCGCGCTGATGCGCGGGGTATCGCCTTTTAGGGCATAAAGCGGTACCCTAAAGAGTCCGCTTATGGTGGGCGTCTAACTGAATATGGCTCTCTACTCATGTAGGTGGGCCAGGAGCTGGTCACCGGTGGTGGTCTACTGTCCAGGGGACAGTGCACTTCTACTGTTGGCCAGAAACAGGCCCCACACCCGTGTGTGCGGCACATCTTCCTGCTTACTCACTGCGTAGCGCGCCTCCGCCATCTGCCGATACGGCGTGGTGGCGTTCATCGATGTATAAGGAGAAGTGTCCTCAATGGAGGGTCCAGAAATTAAGTTCGCCGAAGCCGTTATTGATAACGGTCAGTACGGAAAGCGCGTTGTGCGCTTCGAAACGGGTCGTTTGGCCCAGCAAGCCCAGGGTGCCGTTGCCGCATACCTGGATGAAGAAACCATGTTGCTCTCTGCAACAAGTGCCAGCAAGAGCCCCAGAGAGGGCTTCGACTTTTTCCCACTGACGGTGGACGTTGAAGAGCGCTCCTATGCAGCGGGCAAGATTCCAGGCTCGTTCTTCCGTCGTGAGGGTCGTCCCTCGACCGAGGCCATCCTCGTCTGCCGTTTGATTGACCGGCCGTTGCGTCCCTCCTTCGTGGATGGGCTTCGCAACGAGGTTCAGATTGTCATCACCGTGTTGTCGATGGCTCCCGATGAGTTCTATGACGCTCTGGCCATCAACGCTGCGAGCGCCTCAACCCAGATCTCTGGCCTGCCCTTCAGCGGCCCGATTGCTGCGGTTCGCCTTGCATTGATTGGCGACCAGTGGGTTGCCTTCCCCAAGCACAGCCAGCTTGCGGATGCCGTGTTCGACATCATCGTTGCCGGTCGCGTAGTCAAGGCTGCCGATGGCTCAGAAGATGTCGCCATCATGATGGTCGAAGCAGAGGCCACTGAAGTCAGCTGGGAGCTGATTCAGGGCGGCGCAACCAAGCCCAATGAGGAAGTTGTTGCTCAGGGTCTTGAAGCTGCGAAGCCTTTCTTGAAAGCACTCGTTGAGGCTCAGGCAAAGCTTGCCAAGCAGTCCGCCAAAGAGGTGGAGAACTATCCAGTCTTCTCTGACTACACCCCCGAGGTGTTGGCAGCAGTGGACGCGCTCGCTGCGAAAGAACTCGCTGCCGTCTACCAGATTGCTGACAAGCAGGAGCGCCAGAGCGCTGATGACGCACTGAAGGCCCGCGTCAAGGAAGAGATCGCGAAGCAGGTCGAGGCCGGTTCCCTTGCTGAGGACGCCAACTCCATGGTCTCCGCCGCCTACAAGTCAGTCACCAAGCGCGTGATGCGCACGCGTGTGCTGACTGAGGGAATTCGTATCGACGGTCGCGGAAAGTCTGATCTTCGCGTTATCGACGCCGAGGTTGACGTGATTCCTCGCGTTCACGGTTCTGCTTTGTTCCAACGCGGTGAGACCCAGATTCTGGGTGTGACCACGCTGAACATGCTGAAGATGGAGCAGCAGATTGATTCGCTCGCTCCGGTGAAGTCCAAGCGCTACATGCACCACTACAACTTCCCGCCCTACTCGACTGGTGAGACCGGTCGCGTGGGAACGCCGAAGCGGCGTGAAATTGGTCACGGCTTCCTGGCAGAGCGTGCACTTGTGCCCGTCTTGCCAAGCCGTGAAGA
>CAZQIH010000033.1:395-10818 GCA_964593715.1 uncultured Microbacteriaceae bacterium | reverse complement strand
GGGATGTTCCGCTGCAATGGTCAGAAACTCAGGCGTCTCTTCCATGACCGCAACCGTTTGAACAATCACGGTATAGTCAATGGACGCCGCTTCTAGCTCCGGCTCCATATCGGCCATGGTGAAGGTCTTGGAGATCGGCTTCACGGCATCTCCCACCATCCAGTCCTGTTCCCGAACAGCCAAATCCCAAACGTGGTGGTGTGAATCGATTCTCATCATGAGCTTTCTCCTTGTCCTTCCATGACGATGTTGAGCAGTTCTTCGCCGGCGGCGAGTCGCTGGAGTTGGGTCGCCAACAGAGCTCGCATCCCAGGCTCGAAAGCACTGGAGTTTCCGCCGACATGGGGCGAAATGATGAGCCCTGGAGCCTGCCAGAGTGGGTGGTCTGATGGCAAGGGCTCCGGGTTGGTCACATCGAGCGCCGCGCGAATCCTGCCAGATTCGAGCTCGGCTACGAGTGCGTCCGTGTCGACAATCGTGCCCCGGGCAACATTCACCAAGAGTGCCCCATCTCTCATGAGAGCGAGGCGACGCTGATCCATCAGGTTCACGGTCTCAGGCGTCGCCGGGAGAATCAGAATCACCACATCGAAGCTCGGGAGCAAGCCATCGAGCTCGGCCATTGTGTGGGTGCCGTTGGATCCAGAGCGTGTAAAGGCGTGGAGATCCACGTTGAAGGGCTCCAACATGCGCCCAATGGTCTGGCCAATGGAGCCAAAGCCCACTAAGGCCACCTTCTTATACGCAAGCGAGGGCCTGGGACCCTGAAGCCACTGGCCTGAACTCTGGGCAAGGACAAACTTGTCAATCTCGCGCAGCGAGGCGATCATCAAACCAAGCGCCAGTTCCGAGGTGGAAATGTCATGCACTCCCCTGGCATTGCAGAAGGTGAGCCCCTCACGTCGGAAGGCAACAGCATCGTCATACCCAGCGTTTGGCAATTGCACGTGGCGAAGGGCGGGCATAGATCGAATGGGTTCAAGCCCGGCGAGACCAGACATGTAGCGGGGGACGTAAAAGGTGACGTCCTTCACGGCGTCACTGCTAATGGGCGCCGTTGCTGGCCCCAGCACAGTGATGCCCTCCGGTGCCTGCAAGTCATCCCACTGCGTCCATACGACGTGATTCATCGGATTGTTCCCTCCAGCTGGCTCTCCAGCTCTTCGTTGACTTTATCGACCCGTTGG
Source organism: uncultured Microbacteriaceae bacterium (assembly GCA_964593715.1). Taxonomy (GTDB): domain Bacteria; phylum Actinomycetota; class Actinomycetes; order Actinomycetales; family Microbacteriaceae; genus Pontimonas. The sequence goes on along the minus strand of CAZQIH010000033.1, from coordinate 9,631 downwards.
TGCATGTCATGACCAGGCGCGAGCCCCCTGCTAGCCCAGCCGAGCGCGGCATAGAGATAATCGGATGCCGCCTTGAACTCTGCTCGATCCACCACCACCCCAGCGAGACGACCCTCGCGAATGGGGGAATCGTGAAAATGGTCGGGCAGCACATCATCGCTGGAATCGAGTCCCAGGAGAGCGTTGCACTGCCTCAAAAACGCGAGTCGAATCCTGCCCTGGTCGTAAATATCGGTGTCCCTGAATGCCTCGCCGGTCACATCACGGACCAGCTCGGCAATGCTCTGCAGGGTCAACTCCCTGGTTGGCGGTGCAGCATATTCACACACACCGAGCGCATCCAGGCCGCTCCACGCCAACCACAGCAACTCCAGTGACTTGTGTCGCTCCTGGGTCAGCGTGCCAAGCTTCAGACCATCATGGGGAATCCCGAACTCACGCCCGATTCCCTCGCGCTCCATCCAGGGCTGATCAGAATCAAAATCGATATCGTGCTCGAGCACGTCATACCGCGGCCCAGTGGGGTTCAAGGCAAAACCGACTCCCAACCCCTGGTTTCCCCGCGGGTCAAAAGGTGGAATGGCCATTCCTTTGATCCGCATCGAGGAACCACTCCCCTCTGGGTGCAAGGTCAGAGCCCGAACGATGGCGCCAGCCAGGTCATCATCGCCGGAGGCTCCGCTGTGAGCCAGTGATTCCTCAGCGGCCAGGTGTTCGACACCCAGGTCGTGACACAGGGCATTGAAAGCAACCATGCGTTCTGGGCTGGTTTCCTCACCTTGTGAGGCAAAAGCGCTAATAGCAAGCTGATGAGCCCGTCCGCCATCGACCGGTGCGGAAGGGTCCACCCCAAAGGACTTGAGGCAGGCTTGAGGGCACCCCGGGCACGCACCCGCGCCAGCATCAAGGGCATAGGGCATGAAATCCTCACCGGAGAAGCCCTGGAGACCAGGCCCTACCGTTCCCGCAAAGCGCCCGGAGCCCGCATAACCCACCAATTCAGGTGCTGGCCAGAGAGCAAAGCCCGGATAGTTGCGCTCGCTCGCTGTCAAGGGATTGCTATCAATCGCTGCGTCATAGTCATCGGTGATCTTGGCTTGCGCGGGAGTTGGCGCAAGATTCTTCTGCGGTGCAGACAACACGACGTATTTGAGGTTCATCACTCCCAGGAGAGCCCCCAGGCCACCCTGGGCGGTGGGAAAACCATTGTTCACGACAACAGACGCAGCCTGATGGCCAGCCATTCCAAGCTCTCCCGTGGTCGCGATGACCTCATCGCCGCTTCGACGCAGAGCGCTATCTGTGGCCCACACGCCACGCGAGCCCTCGACGACTGAGCTCTCACGCTCGGCCGTTAGGCCTTGGTCGTCGCTGGAAATTCTGAAACCGGAGAGCGCATCGGCGCGGCCGTGAAGCACCAGAGCGTCAAGGCCTAACTTCAGAAGCATCGACGCCAACGATCCCTCTACCGCTGCCTCTGCAATTCCGCCACTCTGCGGAGATATTCCGGTGATGGTCGCAACCTGGGCGCCCACAACCGGGTAACCGGCAACCGGGCCCCTGGCAATAATCAGAAAATCACGGAGACCGGCTGCGACATAGTGGTGCGCGAGAGCGGCGTGAATGGGCCCGTTGGCAAGGGGCCAGGCGAAATCGCGAACGTTGCTCTTTCCGGAGGCTACAGAGGCAACGAGCACACGGGTCATGGGATATCGAGTGGCTCGATCAGACCCTTCGCCTCGAGTACCGCCCAAAGCTCCGAGGGCACTTCTGCGTCAAAATCTCTGATGTTGGACTCGAGCTCGCTCGCACTGCGCACACCCGTGAGAACAGCCTTGACGGCAGGGTGGCGAAGCGGGAACTGCAGACCGACCGTGGCCGCGGAAACACCAAAAGGTGCAATAGCTTCGTGGATGGCGCGGGTTTTCTGCAGAATCTCGGGAGAGGCCGGAGCGTAGTTATAGGTAGCTCCCTCAACTGGGTTGACCAAGACGCCGGAGTTGAAGACCCCGGCTCCGAGGACGGAGACATTGCGGCGGTGGGCTTCTGGCAAGAACTCGGCCAAGCCAATCTGGTCGAGAACCGTATAGCGGCCAGCAACGAGAGCAACGTCGATGTCGGTTTCGCGAACGAAACGCGTTCCAATCTCAGCGATGTTTGTTCCCACACCAATCGAGGCAACCAGGCCCTCCTGGCGCATTTTGTCTAATTCCGGGTAGGCCTCAGAGATGGCCTGGTCAAGGTGGTCATCGGGATCGTGGATGTAGAGAATATCTACGGAATCAAGGCCCAACCGCTCCAAGCTGGACTCGAAAGAGCGCCTGATCCCCGATGCTGTGTAGTCAAACACCGGTGTGAAGGGGTCGAGATCCACATATTCGTTGGGTTCGGTGGATGCGCCTGGGATGAGCACGCGACCGACCTTGGTGGAGATGGTGAACGTGGAGCGTGGAACCTTACGAAGGCCCTTGCCAATACGACGCTCAGAGGACCCGCTTCCATAGAACGGGGCGGTGTCGAAGTACGAGAGGCCCTGTTCGAGGGCCCGGGCGATCAGGTCGTCGACGTCTGAGTCGGCTACAGAACTAAAGAGGCCACCAAGCGGGGCGGTGCCAACTCCGAGACGGCTTACACTCAAGCCTCCACGGCCAAAACTGACCTGCTCAGAATGCTGAACCATGGTCGCCCCCTTCATCGCGGTCTGTATGGACTCTAGCGAAATCATATATGCTTTAGCCACTATTGGATACTCTCGCACTAACGGAAGGTGGTCACAGGTGACCAAAATTGTCTCCGCTGAGACCTTCGATGTTCGCTTCCCCACTGGCCAGCACGGCCACGGGTCTGATGCGATGAACAAAGACCCTGATTACTCCGCGGCGTATCTCATCCTGCACACCGATGACCCCGCCATTTCTGGACACAGCCTGGTCTTCACCATCGGCCGCGGCAACGATTTACAGTGCGCTTCTGTCGCTCAGCTCGCCGAGATGGTCATTGGCGAGCCGGTCGAGACCTTGATTTCTCGAATCGGACAGATCGGTCGCGATCTCGTCCGCGATTCGCAGATGCGCTGGCTCGGACCAGAAAAAGGCATCCCCCACATGGCCGCCGGTGGCGTCATCAACGCCCTCTGGGACATCATCTGCAAGATTGAGAACAAGCCGCTCTGGCAGGTTCTCTCGCACTTGAGCCCAGCACAGCTGGTTGACCTCATTGACTTCCGTCACCTCACCGATGCGCTCACCCCCGAGGAAGCACTTCGCATCTTCACGGAGGCCGAGCCACACCGCGCTGCCAACGAGAAGATCCTGCTCGAACAGGGCCTTCCGGCATACACGACCACCCCCGGGTGGCTCGGCTACAGCGACGAGACGATGGTGCGCCTGGCCAAGGAGGCCGTCGCTGATGGGTTCCGCCTCATCAAGCTCAAGGTTGGCGGATCTCTCGAGAACGACCGTCACCGCATCAAGTTGATGCGCGAAACGGTAGGCCCCGACATCACCCTCGCCATTGACGCCAACCAGGTATGGGATGTGCCAGACGCCATCGCCTGGGTCAAGGGCCTCGAAGACGACGGTATTCACTGGGTCGAAGAGCCCACCAGCCCCGATGACATCCTTGGCCACAAGGCCATCCAGGACGGCATCGCCCCAATCCGTGTGGCAACTGGTGAACACGTCCACAACCGGATCATGGTCAAGCAGCTCCTGCAGGCTGGAGCGATTTCGTTCCTGCAGATTGACGCCACCCGTGTCGCAGGAGTGAACGAGAACATCGCCATGATTGCCATGGCCGCCAAATTTGGCGTGCCTGTGTGCCCTCACGCAGGTGGAGTTGGGCTGTGCGAGATGGTGCAGCACTTGGCCATGTTCGACTCGGTCGCCGTCACCGGCCACCACGACCTTCGAGTGGTTGAGTTCGTCGACCACCTGCACGAGCACTTCGTTGTTCCCACCGTGGTCAAGAACGCTCGATACATCGCCCCTCTCGAAGCAGGCGCTGGAGCCGAAATGAAGGCACAGAGCATCAAGGACTACCTCTACCCCACCGGTAAGGAATGGCAGCGATGAGCTCGGACTTTCACGGCCTCCGCGCTGTCGTCACCGGAGCAGGCTCAGGTATTGGTCTTGAGGTGGCCCAATTGTTGGCATCCCAGGGCGCCACCGTCTGCGGCTTGGACCTCAACGAAGGTAACTTCACGGGCGTTGGCACCTATGTCGCCTGCGACGTCTCTCAAGAAGCCAGTGTTGCCGCTGCAGCTGCGGAGGTTGCCGCCGCTTTTGATGGCGGCCTCGACATCCTGATCAACAACGCAGGAATTGGCGCGATTGGCAGCGTGGTGGATGCCAGCCCCGAAGACTGGGAGAAGGTTTTCTCCGTTAACGTCTTTGGCACTGCTCGTGTGGTGCGCCACTTGCACCCTCTGCTGGTCAAGGGCACCAACCCGGTGATTGTGAACACGTGTTCGGTGGCGGCTCCTATTGGTTTGCCAAAGCGCGCCGTCTACAGCTCGTCCAAGGGAGCACTCGAGTCGCTCACCCGGGCGATGGCCGCTGACTTCCTCGATAACAACATTCGGGTCAACGGTGTCAACCCCGGAACTGCTGATACCCCGTGGGTTCAGCGCCTCCTGGCACAGACTGACGATCCAGCCGGTGAACGGGCGCGCCTAGAGGCGCGCCAGCCGATTGGACGCCTAGTCTCTGCCCCTGAGGTCGCCCATGCGATTAGCTACCTAGCGCACCCCAAGTCACTCTCCACCACGGGCACAATCCTCGCGGTGGATGGTGGCATGGCAAGCCTGCGCTTGCCACGCTAAAGCACTACTACTTGAGCAACGAGGCCTTACCGGCCTGGATGGCCTCCATCACGCCCGTGGACATTTCGACGTACTCTTTCGAGTTGTCGAACTCACCGACGAAACGGTAGTCACGCATCACCATCACCCGGTCGGCGATGGAGACCATTTCTGGCAGATCACTCGAGATCAGCAACACAGAAATTCCCTCATCGGCAAGGTTCATGATGAGTTCGTGGAAGCTCGCCTTCGTGCGGACGTCAATGCCCACGGTCGGCTCATCAATGATGATGATCTCGGTGTTGGCAGCGAGCCACTTCGCGAGGCTGACCTTCTGCTGGTTTCCTCCGGAGAGGTTTCCTGCCAACTGCATGACGGAGGAGACCTTAATGCCGAGCTTGTCGACATACTGCGTAGAAAGATCGGTCTCCTGCTGGCCCTTAACCCGCCCCAAGAAACCTTGAATGCGCTTCCAAATGGTGACGGCGATGTTCCTGTTGATGGTGAAGTCGAGGAACAAGCCCTCTTCTTTACGGTTCTCGGTGACGTAACCGATGCGGTACTTGTGAAGCGCGTCGCGGACATCGCGGATTTTGATGGATTCGCCACGAAGGAGAATCTCGCCGGAGAGGACCGGGTGAAGACCCAAGACACTGCGCATTAACTCGCTGCGACCAGCGCCAACAAGCCCATAGAACCCAAGAACCTCACCCTTGTAGAGCTTGAGCGAGATGTCTTTGTGTCCCAGAGACGTTGAAACATCGCGCAGTTCAAAAATGGGTGTTCCCGTGCGATCCACCTCGCGGAAGCGCCGCTCACGTGCCGCAAGCTCACGCCCCACCATGCCGGTCACGATGTCAGACTGCGAATACTTCGACAGTGGCTCTGACTCGATAACACTCTCTCCATCGCGCAGGACTGTGACGGTGTCGCAGACCTCGAAGACCTCTTCGAGTTTGTGACTCACAAACAGCACCGCGGTGCCCTGCTCCTTGAGCTTGCGCACAACGTCGAAAAGTTTCTTCGCTTCAGCGCCAGAAATCGAGGCGGTGGGCTCATCCAAGAGCAGAACCCGGGTTTCGGTCACGAGAGCTTTGGCGATCTCCACCAGCTGCATCTGAGCAACTGAGAGGTTCTGCACCAATTCCATAGGGTCGATGGCCAGGCCGAGGGCGTCAAGGGCTTTCTGGGCCAGTTCGCGGCGCTTGCGCTCATCAATCACGCCAAAACGGCGAGGTTGGTCCTGAAGGACGATGTTTTCGGCAACCGTGAAGTACGGGATCAGGTTGCGTTCCTGGTGAACGACACCAATTCCGGCCTTCGCCGCCTCGAGTGGGGAGAAGAAAGTGACGGCTTCGCCGCCGACCAGCAGTTCACCCTCATCGGCCTGATAGACGCCGGTGAGGATTTTGATCAACGTTGACTTACCAGCGCCATTTTCACCCAGGAGAGCCTGGACTTCTCCGGCCCTCATGGTGAGGTTCACTTCCTGGAGTGCTTTGACCCCTGGGAACCCCTTGGAAACGTTCTTTACTCTCAGTACATCAACCATGTTCCACCTCAACGTGTTTTTGACGCTTGATTTCAGCTCTGCGGCGACGCCATTCACTCAAGGCAACCGTCGAGAGAACGACTGTTCCAATCGTGAAGTTCACCACCGAGGGGTCCAAGGAGTACTGGGCCCGGGCGATGTCAACCAGACGCATCACACCGGCGGCCATGACAGTGCCATAAATGGCCACCACACCACCGCTCATCAACACGCCAGCGATGATGGGGGCTGCAAAGCTCGCAAGCAACCAGTCACCGCCGATCGAGCGGTTGATGCCACCAAGTGACGTAATCGTCACAATCGCGGCCACACCAACCAACGCTCCAGAGAGCGTGTGAGCCATGAAGACCGAGCGGTTGTTAGAAACACCAGAAAGCCGTGCCGCTAGGGGGTTAGCTCCGGTAGCGAGAATGCCTCGGGCCATCACGTTAGTCCGGTAGAACCATGCCACAAGAAGCGCCGTCGCAACGGCAATCATGAAGACTGTGGGCACATTGAAGAACGAAATGTTTCCAAAGGCCATCACCGATGCGGGGTAGGAGTTGATCGTGAAGCTTCTCACCAGCGCGTATTGGAGACCCTCCATGATGGTCAGTGTTCCCAGCGTAATGATGAACCCGTTGAGCCCTGTTGAGACCACGAGGAAGCCATTCAGAGCACCCATCAGAGTGGCCGCCGCGAAGCCGGCCAAGAGTGCCACCCAGATGGGGGCGTTCAGGGCCACCATCATCTGCGCCATGATGGCCGCCGATGCGCCACCCATGGCTCCAACAGCCAAGTTCAACTGGCCAACAGAGAGCACCACCATCTGGGACAGTCCGATAAGAATCGGAATAGCCAGGTAGGTGAGGAAGCTGCGGATGGACTGCCCGGAGAAGAGCACCCCACCGCTGGTCGCGGCGAGAGCCAAAAAGCCCACTATGAAGAGGACTGTGAGTGAAAACTCAGTCGTCCGAAGACGTGCGAGGACGCTTTTCATTTGCCCTTCCCCTTCCGGAAGACATCAGTAAGGCTGGTACGGATTTTGTTGGCCGAGAGAGCCAGCAACAAAATCACGCCAAGCGCGATGTTGAGTGTCTCAAGCCCGATTCCACCAACCAGCAAACCTTGGCGGATCACGAGTGTCAGGAGGGTTCCCAACATGGTTCCGAAGACGCCGACCACACCGCCAGTGAGCGCGGTGCCAGCAAGAATCGGCCCGAGGAACGAGGGCAGAAGCAGTTCGCTACCGATCGCTGCTGAGAAGGAGCCATTGACAAACGCCAGGAAGATTCCGCCAAGCCCAGCCAGCGCACCCGAGAGCGTGTGTGCCTGGATGACGCGGGTGTCGACCGGGATCCCCGACAAGCGAGCGGCCCGAAGATTCGCGCCGGTGGCGAGGAACTCGCGGCCCAGACGCGTCTGGTGGTAGAGGAAAGCGATGACGGCCACCATGCCAAGCGCCGGGAAGATAATCAGCGGGATGATGCTCGGTCCACACCAGCCAAAGAGACACACGTCAGCAAGTGACCCCGCCCGGACCACGTCCATACCTGCTGGCTTGACAGTGAAGGCGGCCGCGTCGGTCAAGGAAATATAGGTGAAGGTGACAAGGCCCAAGAGCGCAAAGTCAACGGCGAGCGTCACGATGAAGGCGTTGACCTGCGATTTGACGATGATGTAGCCAGTCAGGGCCCCCACCAACGCTCCGGCGGCAACACCGAGGAGCAAGCCCTCCATGATGCCCCAGCCAAGACGCTCGTAGGTGAAGCCGGCGACCATCGCCGAGAGGGCTGCCATGCGGCCGACTGCGAGGTTTAGGTGGCCAATCGAGAGAGTCACCAGCTGCGCCAGGCCAACGATGGTGATGACGGCGGTGTCGCGAATCAGCGGGAAGATGACGAACTGGCCGTTCAAGAAGGCCGGCGTGCGGATTGCGAATGCCAGGAACACCGCAACGATCAGGACGGCAAGGATCACCCTCTGATCTGTTGCTAGGTGTCCGAAGCGGATTCCGAACTTTTTGGAGTCCATATCCATTAGGCGACCACCAACCTTTCAATTGCTTCGAAGTCCCACGGTATCCCTAAACCTGGTGCGCCAGGAGCGATCGCCCAACCCTTATCGATGGTCATGCGCTCAGTGGTGACACCGGTGAGCTGCGGGATGTGTTCGACGTAGTGCCCGTTTGCGATACCCGCAGCGAGGGAGACGTGGATCTCCATCAGGAAGTGCGGACACACCACGACGTTGTAAGTTTCCGCGAGGTGCGCGACCTTCAACCACGGGGTAATGCCACCCACCCGAGCGACATCGACCTGGATAACGCCAGCAGCCTCCTGGTGTAGATACTGCTGGAATTGGGCGGCGGAGTACATGCTCTCCCCCACAGCAATCGGAATCGCAGTGGATTGCGCAAGAGCACGGTGCGCGGCAACATCATCGGCTGGCATGGGCTCTTCGAGCCAATAAAGCCCGACGCTCTGCAGGGCCTCAGCGCGCTGGCGGGCCTGCGCGAGAGTCATCGACTGGTTGGCATCGACCATGATGTGCATAGAGGGGCCCACAGCCTGGCGCACAGCACTCAGGCGTTCGAAATCTTCGGAGATGTTGGGCTTGCCAATCTTGAGCTTGACGCCTGGCCAGCCTTTTTTCTGGGACTCGATAGCGCCACGGACGAGTTCATCGGTGTCGATGTGCAGCCAACCGCCCTCGGTGTCATACAGCGGAACACGGTCTGACGCCCCACCCACCATCTTCCACAGCGGCATGTTGGTGCGCTTGCCTTTGATGTCCCACAACGCGGTGTCGATCGCTGCAACAGCGAGTGACGTAATCGCGCCAGTGGTGGTGGCCCTGGTGCCGTAATAGACGGTCTGCCAAATCTGCTCGATGCGGTCGCTG
>CAZQIH010000033.1:0-385 GCA_964593715.1 uncultured Microbacteriaceae bacterium | reverse complement strand
AGCAACGCGAGGATCGCCGTTCCGCCGGTGCCAATGGTGTAGCTGTAGCCCACTCCCTCAATACCGTCGGAGGTAGAGATGTGGACGAAGATTGTTTCTTGCTTCAAGAAGGCCTGGACTGCATCGGTGCGCGGGGTTTCGACGGGGATATCGATGAGATATGCGCGAGCGGATGTGATTGTCGCCATGGCGTCCTTGCCTACTAGTTACGGTCGAGAAGTGCTGCTCCGCGGACATCGGGCGGCCCAAAGGGCCGCCCGATGCGCGGTTTAACCCGTGGTTATTAGCCGCAGGTCATGTACTCGCTCTGGAACGCAGCCAAGATGGACTTGGAGGTTGCCTCGCGGTCATCGTTGTAGGTTTCAACGTTGTCAGCGGTCACGAG
>CAZQIH010000032.1:0-11067 GCA_964593715.1 uncultured Microbacteriaceae bacterium | reverse complement strand
CAAAGATCTGCGTCCACGCCAGGGTGCGCAGAAGGAAGCTGATGAAGAACGGGGCGATTACCAAGACCAGCGCCAACGCCTGAAGGAGTGGATAGGCCCGAAGTTTGACGCCGATGACATAGGCAATCGGGTAACCAATAAGGAGCGCAAAGAACGTGGCAACCAGGGCATAGATGAAAGAGCGAGAGATGTGTGGCCAGTAAGTCTCGACTACGAGGGTGTAGTTCTCCCAGCGAAAAGCGTTTTGGTACTCGCCGATAAACCCACCAGGAGTTGGCTCCTGAAAACTCGTCAGCACGAGGGAGAGCAGCGGAGTGAGGAAGAAGAGAATCAGATAGAGAACACCAGGAAGGAGCAGGAGCAGGGCAACGGGGCTTTTGCGCTGAACGATGGCAGCGCCCGAGGGCGCGCCTGCACCAACACTCGATTGAAATGCTCCAAACGCCATGGTTTAGGACTCCTCGAGTTCCGCCTCGAGCTTCTCACGCTCAGCAACCACCAGGGAACCGGTGTCCGTGTCTGCCACAAACTTTCCTGAGGACACGCTCGGGTGATCGAGAAGTCCAAACGCGTGCTCCGGTGACCAGGACAAGTAGACCTCATCGCCAGGCCTCGCGTTATCACCTACGGAGGTGTTTTGGGCAAAGACTGTGACGTCACCAAACCCTGGGACAGCCACGGTGTACTGCGTGCTCACACCGCTAAACGAGGCGTCCATCACTCGGCCAGGACCAAGAATCGTGCGGTCCGAGCCGGAGGGCTTCTTGCGGTGAAGAGTCACTTTCTCCGGCCGAACACCAATGGTGACAACACCGCGGTGAACCTGGGCCCGATCAAGCGGGACCACAATCCCGACTCCAGCGACGGCAACGGTCATGTTTGACGCGCTCGACCCGGTTACCTCGCCGGTAAAGAGGTTGGACTGGCCAAGGAAGGTCGCCACAAATGCGGTGGTAGGCAAGTCATACAGAGACTCCGGTGCACCCATTTGTTCGATCCGGCCTTGGTTCATGACCGCGACCGTGTCGGCCATAGTCATCGCTTCTTCCTGGTCGTGCGTGACGTGCAAGAAGGTGAGGCCGACCTCGCTCTGGATGTCCTTGAGTTCCAATTGCATCTGGCGACGAAGCTTCAGATCGAGTGCACCCAGTGGCTCGTCGAGAAGCAAGAGAGCGGGGCGGTTAACGACCGCTCGCGCGAGCGCTACGCGTTGCTGCTGCCCACCAGAGAGCTGCGAAGGTTTTCTGTTGGCAACATGGGCAAGCTCAACCAAGTCCAGTGCTTCCTTGGCGAGCTTTTCGGCATCGGCGATTTTCCTCCGACGAAGACCAAAGGCCACATTTTCAAGAATGGTCATGTGGGGGAAGAGCGCGTAGCTCTGAAAAACCGTGTTGACGGGACGTTGGTAGGACGTCGTGTTGGTGACGTCTTTCCCGCCGATCAAAATCTTGCCCTGGGTGGGCTCTTCAAGACCCGCAACAAGGCGCAACGTGGTCGTCTTGCCACAACCACTGGGACCCAGCAGTGCGAAGAACGAGCCAGCCGGAATATCCAGGTCTAGATTGTCAATCGCCGTAAAGCCAGGGAAACGCTTGCTGACGCCGACCAGTGAAAGGTCGGCGCCAGCCTCAGCGAATCCGCGGACAGATGACGGGGTCTCTGCCACGGGGTGTTCTCCGGGACCCGACTACTAAGCGCCCAGCACCACAGCCTGGAAGGCTGCCTGGTACTCGTTGTCTTCAGCGGAATCGAGCGTCCTGAATGCCTTCACCTGCGACAGCGTGTCGGCGTTCGGGAAGATGAGCTGGTTTTCAGCAAGCTCGGGGTCAATCGCAATGGCAGCGTCGTAAGCACCCTCAACAGGCGTCACGTAGTTGACCCATGCGGCGACCTCAGCAGCAACCTCAGGCTCGTAGTAGTAGTTCATCAGGATCTCCGCATTGGTCTTGCGGGGCGAGCCCACAGGGATGACGAACGTGTCGTTCCAGATGGTGGCACCAGACTCGGGGAAGACAAACTTCCACTTCTCGTAGCCAGCCTCAGCGTTGAGGACAGTGATGTCCCCAGACCATGCGATAGCAGCGAGGGCGTCCTCGTTGACCAGGTCCTCACTGTACGAGTTGCCCTTGACGTTGCGGATCTGGCCACGGCCGACCTGCTCGCTCAACACCTCGATGGCGGCGTTGAACTCGTCGTTGCCCCAGTCGCCAGAGATGTCGACACCGTTGGCCATCAGAATGAGGCCCATGGTGTCGCGCATTTCGGAGAGAACAACGACACGACCGTTGAGGTCGTCTCGCCACAGGTCTTCGATGGTGCGAACTTCACCGGTCATTTCGGTGTTGTAAGCGATACCGGCGAAACCGGCCTGCCAAGGCAGAGACTTCTTGCGGCCTGGATCGAAGTCGGGGTTCGCGAGGCTCGCGACAACGTTTGCCTTGTTGGGCATGTTGGCTTCGTTGAACTCCTGGACGTAACCAAGGCTCACCCAGCGGCTGACCATCCACTCGGTCGGGCAGACCAAGTCGGCGCCAATGTCTTGACCGAGCGCAAGCTGGTCGCGAACCTTGGCGAAATAGTTGTTGTTGTCGTCGTAGTCGACCATGTAGTTGACGTCGATGCCGTACTCGGCCTCGAAGCGCATCAGCGTGGGGTAGTTTCCATCGTCATCTTCATCGATGTAGAAGGGCCAGTTGGACCAGTTGAGGGTCTTGTCTGTAGCCGAGATGTCTTCAGGGGCAGCAATCTCAGGATCTGCGGCGCAGGCGGCGAGACCGAGAGCCACGGCACCACCACCGGTGCCTGCAAGGAAGGTACGCCTAGACACCTGGGACTTCTTGGCCATCTTGATGAGGCTACGAACCATGGGGTCTTCGGGCAGTGGACGATTCATCATCGAAACTCCTTTGTTGTCATTCTGGGGGTGCTGCTTGGTTTTGATAATAGACCGTTCACCTCGTGCCCGGCAGGCACGAGAGGTTACAGTCCTGTAAATCTCTTGCTAGGCGCCAATGAAGGACATCACGTGCTTGATGCGCGTGTAGTCCTCAAAGCCGTATTGCGAGAGATCTTTTCCATAGCCCGAGTGCTTGAAGCCACCGTGGGGCATTTCCGCGACGAGCGGGATGTGGCAGTTAATCCACACCGCACCAAAGTCGAGGCCCTTGGCAAAGCGCATGGCGCGCCCGTGGTCCCTGGTCCACACACTGGAGGAGAGGCCATAGAGAACATCGTTGGCCATCTGGAGGGCTTCTTTTTCTTCGGTGAATGGCTGAATCGTGATGACAGGTCCAAAGATTTCGTTCTGGATGGCGTCATCCTTCTGCTTCAGACCAGTAACCACAGTGGGCTCAATGAAGTAGCCGGAGGCACCCTGGCGAAGCCCACCCATCTCAATCTTGGCGTTCGAGGGCAGGGCATCGATCACGCCCATCACGCGGTCCATTTGATTCGAGTTGTTGACCGGGCCGTAGAAGGCGTCTGGGTCACTTGGCATACCGGTCTTGACGTTTTCCTTGACCCACTTCGTGAGTACGGCCACGAACTCGTCGTGGACGTTCTTGTGGACCAGCACTCGGGTAGCTGCCGTGCAGTCCTGGCCGGCGTTGAAGAAACCGGCGATTCCGATTCCCTCAGCCGCAAGCTCAAGATCGGCGTCATCGAAGACGACGACTGGCGCCTTGCCACCAAGCTCCAGGTGAACGCGCTTGAGGTCACTGGAGGCGGCCTTGGCCACCTCCATACCCGCGCGCACAGAACCGGTGATCGAGACCATTTGGGGAATCTTGTGGTCGATCATCGCGGCACCACTCGTGCGGTCGCCGGTGATGACGTTGACAACACCGGGTGGCAAGTGAAGCGAGCAAATCTCCGCGAGCAACAGTGTGCTCTGCGGAGTGGTGTCGGAGGGCTTGAGCACTGTGGTGTTGCCAGCGGCAACAGCAGGTGCGAACTTCCACACCGCCATGTTCAGTGGGTAGTTCCATGGGGTCACCTGACCGATAACACCGATCGGCTCGCGCCTAATCATCGAGGTGTGATCCTTCATGTACTCACCCGCAGCACGGCCCTCGAGGTTTCTGGCAGCGCCTGCGAAGAATCGAATTTGGTCGACACTGACAAGGATTTCGTTCTCCACCAGCGAGCCACGAGGCTTGCCCGTGTCCTGCGACTCTAGGTCAGCAAACTCTTCAGCGCGCTTCTCCATCTCATCTGCAATGCGGAACAGGGCGAGCTGACGCTCGGAGGGAGTGGTCTCTTTCCACGACTCAAACGCGGTGGCAGCTGCTTGGTAGGCGCCATCAACATCAGCCTGGTTAGAGATCGGAGAGTGGGCGTACACCTTCTCCGTCGCTGGGTCGACTAGGTCCAGGGCGTCCTTGCCCTTGGAGTCGACATAGGAACCGTTGACAAAGTTTTTCAAAGTGCGAGTAGTCATGCCCATAACCTAACGCAGAGGCAACCCGTAGGTCTAGCCGGCAAAATAGTGTGCTTTTCGTTGCTAATTTCACTATTCGTGAGTTTTTCGATTGCTAAATGGCAAAAATAGTGCGAATATCACAGTATGCCTCGCGCAGAACTGACTCACCGGGTCGCGATTGACGACGCAGCTAAGCAAATTATCAGCTTGCTGCAGCGTGACGGTCGCATGTCCTATGCCGAAGTAGGCAAGCGAGTCGGTCTCAGCGAGGCAGCCGTGAGGCAGCGCGTGAGCAAGCTCACCGATGCCGGGGTGATGCAGATCGTCGCCGTGACAGACCCCAGCCAGCTGGGGTTCTATCGCCAGGCGATGATTGGCATTCGGGTGACTGGCGACGCACGATCGGTCGCCGAGGCCATCAAGAAGATCGACCAGGTCGACTACTTGGTTCTCACCACCGGCCGCTTCGACATGCTCGCTGAAATCGTCTGTGTCGACGACAACGAGTTGCGCGAAGTCCTTCACGGTTCCATCCGCACCACACCCGGTGTGGTCGACACGGAAACATTCACCTATCTATCACTAGAAAAAGAACACTATGACTGGGGAGCACGATGACAATCATCGATAAATTACTGAAGACCGCGAAGAGCCAAAAGCACGTGGCAAAGACGCCAGCGATGACCAAGCGGCGCGGCAAGAAGGCAGAGACCTTGCAGGACAAGGCTCGCGATCACCTCTGGATGCACTTCACCAGGCAGGGACCACTCTCCGCCGGCGCCGAGGTGCCCGTCATTGTTAAGGGCTCTGGCCACCACATTTGGGACGACAAAGGTAAGAAGTATTTCGATGGCCTCTCCGGGCTCTTTGTTGTCAACGCCGGGCACGGCCGCAAACGCCTCGCCGAAGTCGCTGCCAAACAGGCGGAAGAGCTCGCGTTCTTCCCGCTGTGGTCCTACGCTCACCCCGCTGCGATTGAGCTTGCCGACAAGCTGGCCGACTACGCGCCAGGGGACCTGAACAAGGTGTTCTTCACCACCGGAGGTGGTGAAGCCGTCGAGAGCGCGTTCAAGTTGGCGAAGCAATACTGGAAGCTCATGGGCCAGCCCATGAAGCACAAAGTCATCTCTCGCAACATCGCCTACCACGGCACCCCTCAGGGAGCACTCGCCATCACCGGTATTCCGGCGATGAAGGCGATGTTTGAACCCCTCACACCCGGTGGGTTCCGGGTGCCCAACACCAACTACTACCGGGCCGAGGAAATGGGTTTCCCCGGTGGCACCGAGGAAGAGTTTGGGCTCTGGGCAGCGAACCGCATTGAGGAAATGATCGAGTTTGAAGGCCCTGAAACCGTGGCTGCGGTCTTCTTGGAGCCAGTCCAAAACTCGGGCGGTTGCTTCCCACCCCCTCCCGGATATTTCCAGAGGGTCCGCGAGATCTGTGACAAGCACGATGTGTTGCTTGTTAGCGACGAAGTGATCTGTGCCTTTGGCCGTATCGGCGAGATGTTTGCTTGCACGGCCTTTGACTATGTCCCCGACATCATCACCTGTGCGAAGGGCATGACAAGTGGTTACTCCCCCATCGGAGCAATGATTACCAGCGATCGGCTTTTCGAGCCGTTCTCCAAGGGCAGCACGACGTTCTATCACGGCTACACCTTTGGTGGTCACCCCGTCTCCGCTGCTGTGGCACTCGAGAACTTGAAGATCTTCGAAGAGGAGAAAATCAACGAGCACGTGCGCGAGAACTCCCCGAAGTTCCGCGCCGCACTCGAGCGGCTGCTGGATATCCCCATCGTCGGCGATGTCCGCGGTGCCGGTTACTTCTTTGGAATCGAGCTTGTCAAAGACAAGACCACCAAGGAGACCTTCTCCGAGGCTGAGTCGGAGAAGCTCCTGCGGGGCTTCCTCTCCAAAGCACTGTTTGAGGCCGGGCTCTATTGCCGCGCTGATGACCGAGGCGACCCCGTGATTCAGTTGGCGCCACCGCTCACGATTGGCCCCAAGGAGTTTGATGAGATCGAAGCGATTTTGCGCGACGTTCTCACCAGAGCAAGCAAGCTCCTCTAAGGGCAGCTTCCGTGGTCGACTACCGATCTTTGTCGCTGTGGCACGACACCCTGGGCGAGCCCTTCTCGCCCAGGGCTAGTCTCTCGGGTGCCGAGACCCAGGCCCACTGGGACGTCGTGATCATGGGTGCCGGGTACACCGGCCTGTGGACAGCCCTGGCATTGGCCAAGCAATCCCCCGACTTACGCATTCTCGTTCTCGAGAAGGAAGTGGCCGGATTTGGGGCTTCTGGCAGAAATGGCGGCTGGTGCTCAGCGCTCTTCCCCACCAGTGTGGGATCGCTCATCAAGCAGCACGGCCTAGAGGCCGCCACGGCACTTCGATACGCCATGGTCGACGCCGTTGACTCGGTCGGGCGCTGGTCTAAGGACCTCGATATTGACTGCGATTTTGTGGCCGGGGGCACCACCACTCTGGTGAGAAGCCCTATTCAAGAACACCGGGCCAAAGACAGTCTTGCCGATGCCGCCCTCACACCAGCAGATAAAGCTGTCTGGCGAAGCAGGGAAGAAACCCTCCAGGCCACCGAAACGCTCGGCGCGGTCTTTGATCCGGCCTGCGCCAGGCTTCACCCCGCGAAACTCGTTCGCGGTTTAGCCCGGGCTGCAGAGATGGCAGGGATTCGCATTGCCGAGAAGACGGAAGTTCTCCACTACGAGGCTGGCCGTGTGACCACCTCACGCGGAGCCGTGAGAGGTGATGTTGTGATCGATGCGATGGAGGGCTATCGCTCGCAACTCAAGCAGACCAGGCGACACTCACTACCTCTGTATTCACTGATGATCGCCACCGAGGTCTTGCCCGATTCGGTGTTCGACGCGATTGGCCTCGAGCACGGAATGACTTTTGCTGACTTCCGCTCGTTGATCATTTATGGGCAGCGCACCGCGGATAATCGCATCGCCTTTGGTGGCCGGGGTGCGCCCTATCACTGGGGCAGTCAGGTGAAACCAGAGTTTGACCGCGTGCCACGGGTGTTCTCCGCACTTCATCAGACCCTCGTCGAGTTGTTCCCGGTTCTTGCCCCCTACGCGATTACCCACAACTGGGGTGGGGTGCTGGGCGTTCCCCGCGATTGGCACTCGTCTGTCACCCTGGATGGGGAAACCGGCATTGGCCGGGCAGGTGGTTACGTGGGAGACGGGGTGGGACTTTCCCACTTGGCAGGCCTGACGCTTGCCGAACTGGTTCTGGGCAAAGCCACATCGCGAACGGCGTTGCCCTTTGTGGGACACCAGTCTCCGAAGTGGGAACCAGAGCCCCTGCGTTACGCCGGAGCAACCGCAGCCATCGTGGGTGTCGCCTTGGCCGATCGGATTGAGGCTCGCACCGGAAAACCCTCACTCGTCTCGAAGCTCATTGCCCCGCTGACCGGGCACTAAAGGCTGGGTTTGTCCTCGCCGGGCAGAGTCACGTCTGAGACATAGGGCATCCTCGAGCGGGCAATCACGACAACATCGGTGATGAGGCCTGCAAGCAGGGAGGCGACAATCGTGAGGAACAAAACCGTTCGATCGAGCCATTCCTGATCACCGAGCCAGAAGACGATCGCGAGGAACACGACAAACTTCGCAAGCCACGTACCAAGGACAATGCCAAAGAAGGCGGGGGCAAGGACATCGCCTTTACCCAGGCGAAAACCCCAGATGATGCTGAACGCTGTGAGGCCTAGAAGCGCGAAACCGAGACCGCTGCCGACCAATGCACCGAGCATGCCAGGGAGCTCGGCCACCAGGGCGCCCCAGGTCGCCGCGACAATCGCGATGATGCTCGTGACAATCGCCCCGACAAAAACGGCGCGTTTAGCTAGCTGGGACACCGTCACGGGGCAACCTCCTGGTCGAGAGCTAAAGGGTCGTTGGTCGCCGGGCTATCCGGCGAGAGCGTCACCAACGCGGAGCCGATAAGGCCCACGATGATGATCGCCACCGCAAAATACCAGGCCACAAAGAGAAACATCAGAGTGCCAATGGCGAGCACAGCGGTCCAGGCGTAAAGGATCAACACGGCCTGCCGGTGGGTGTGGCCCATGTCGAGTAGGCGATGGTGAAGATGAGCGCGGTCGGCATCAAATGGCGACATTCCGCGCCGTAGCCGTCGGCCGACCGCCCACGAGAAATCGACAAGCGGAACGACCAGTACCGCCAGGGGCAGAATCACGGGGAGGAAAGCGGGCAACAATTGGGTGGGGCTCACGGTAGCTGGATCGATTTGCCCGGTGACAGAAATTGCACTGACCGACATCATCAAGCCCACCAACAACGAGCCGGAGTCGCCGAGGAACAGCTTGGCGGGGTGCCAATTGAGCGGCAAGAACCCCAGCAGGCCGCCCGCCAACAGAAGCGTGAGGAACGTCGCGAGGCTGAAACCGGTGGCTCCCGATTCACCAATCGAGAGCACGAAGGAATAGAGGAAAAAGACGCCGGTTGATATCAGCGCAACGCCAGCAACCAGCCCATCCAGGCCATCGATGAAATTGACCGCATTCATGACCAACACAATGGCCAGCACCGTGAGGATCAGCGACAGGGTTGGTGAAAACAGGGTGATGCCACCAATGGGCAACGACACAATCTGGACGCCCTGCCACGCGACAACGCCAGCGGCGATGATTTGGCCAGAGAGCTTGGTCAGCCAGTCCAGTTCGATGAGGTCATCAACGACGCCCAACGCGACGACGATGAACGCGGCGGCGAGGACGGAGAGAATCGGCCGCGGATCATCAAAAACATCGGAGAAGGCCTCGAACGGGCTCGCGACCACGGCCGCCGTCGCCATGCCGACAAAGACGGCGATCCCGCCGAGACGCGGGGTTGGCTCTTTGTGCACATCGCGTGGCCGGATATCGCGGTGCCACCGGTATTTGATTCCTAGGCGCCAGAGCGCAAGTGCCAACCCAAAGCTCACCGCGATTGCGATGATCGTGATGACGAGGTAAGAACTCACAGGTCCCACTCTCCCCCAGCAACCTCACGCAAGTCCTCAATGGCACACACCCCATAGCGCACGACTTTCCACGGCCCCCCAGTTGCGAGGGCGGTGGCATCGATGATGGTTGAGCCGGGGTTGCCAGATCCCCCGGTGTAGAGCGCGCCCACTCGGCCTGCATCAACATAGAGCGGAACATCATCACCGAACTGGGCGAGGGCTTCATCGGCATCAAGAGCGGGCAGCTCGCCGGTGCGGTTAGCACTGGAAACAGCCAGAGGACCGGTCAAGCGGAGCAGCTCGAGTGCGACCGGATGGTCTGGCATCCGGATAGCGACGGTGCCGGAGGTTTCACCCAGGTCCCACTCAACATGCGGGTTCGCCTCGAAAATAATGGTGACCCCCCCTGGCCAAAAACGATCCATGATGGCTCGTGCGCCCTCGGGAACATGGCTGACCAGTTGCTCAACATCACCGACGTTGCCAATCAGCACCGGCGGTGGCATGTGGCGGCCACGGCCCTTGGTAGCAAGCAGCGTTGCCACAGCCTCCGGTGAGAAGGCATCGCAGGCGATGCCATAGACCGTGTCAGTGGGCATGACAATGCACGCACCAGAGGCCACAACGTCGCGGGCCTTCATTAGCCCGACTGCCCGGTCATCGGGGTTGTCAAGGCACACAATCTCTGCGGACACGCCCCCAGTGTAGTTTGCGCACCGAGAGAGAGATTGAGAGTGGGCCCTAGGCTTAGGGGCATCATGCTGTTTATTTTTGACATGGATAACGTCCTCTATGAATACCGTTGGCGAGCGAGGATGGACGCTCTCACCGAGATCACCGGGTTCGATTTTCAGGAGCTTCGCGCCCGCTGGTGGCATGACGAGGGCGAATGGAAGGCAGAGGCCGGCGATCCGGACACCGGAGACGAATATCTTCGTCTGGTCAACGAAGCCTTTGGGTCAGCAATTTCCCGGCAACAGTGGGTCGATATGCGCAAGGCAGCGATGTCCTTCCGGCCTGAAGTCACCGAGTCGGTGGCGTTTGCCGCGGAGTTTGGGCAGGTCACTCTGCTCACCAACAACGGAATTTTGATTGGTGAGCACCTCCAGGAAGTCTCGCCCGAGTTGATTCCCTTCTTCGGGGAGCACATGTTTGCAACCGCCCACTACGGAGCCAGGAAGCCAGATCCCCTCGTATTCGAGCGAGTGCTGGAGCGATATGGCTTTGCAGGCGAGGACACTTTCTTTGTTGATGACACTCCTGAGAACCTAAGGGGTGCGCAAACACTGGGTATCACCACCCAGTGGTTCTCCCCGACAGACTCAGGTGAGACCATCCGCGCAAACATCCAGGCGTTTGTGGACTCGAGAAACTAGGGCGCTACGGCGTGTGTAAAACGATCTCGACCCAAGAGATCCTGCTCCGTGTGAATAGTGCGGAAACCGCTTTCTGCCAGTAGCTCCGCGATTGCAGCACCCTGAAGATTTGAGTGCTCCATCATGATTACTCCCCCGGGTCGCAGTGCGCGGAGCCCGAATTCGACCATGTCCCGAACAACGTCGAGCCCATCAGCACCACCAAACAGCGCCAGGTGTGGGTCGTGGGCAAACACTTCCGGGTCGTTAGGTACCTCGGAATCTGGAA
>CAZQIH010000031.1:0-11388 GCA_964593715.1 uncultured Microbacteriaceae bacterium | reverse complement strand
GCCTCTTCACGCGGTCGGCGATCGGGGGGTGAGTCTGGAACATGCGGTCGATGACTCCCGGCTGAATCGGATCTGCCATCCACAAATGGGCCATGGACGCCTGTTGCTTCTTGAGTGGACGGCCGTATTGCCCAAGCTTCTGGAGAGCACTCGCGAGGGCTTCGGGGTGTCTGGTGGTCAGCGCTCCGGTTGCATCAGCAAGGTATTCCCGCTGACGGGAAATTGCCGCCTGAATCAAAGCAGCCAAGAGCGGAGCAAGAATCATGGCAGCAATGCCCACAACAAGAATCAGAGGATTTCCTCCCCCGTTGTCTCTGCGCATGCCTCCAAAGAACGCCATGCGGGCAAGGACGTCAGCAACCAGTCCCACCACCACGACCAAGCCAAAGACAATGGTGGTAACCCGGATATCAAAGTTCTTCACGTGGGCAAGCTCGTGAGCCATGACGCCTTCTAGCTCAGAGTCATCCATGATCTCGAGTAAGCCAGTGGTTGCCGCGACTGCAGCGTGTTCTGGGTCACGTCCGGTGGCGAATGCATTGGGGGCTGGGTCATTGACGATGTAGACCTTCGGCATCGGGAGACCCGTGGTTATGGAGAGGTTCTCGACAATGCGATAGAGCCTCGGGTTATCGGCTTTCTGAATCTGGACCGCACCTGCCATGGCGAGCGCTTGAGAACCAGCCGAGTAATACTGAATGCCGACATAAACAAGTGCGCCGATCAAGACGCCAAAGAACACAACCCCGGTGCCATTTCCCGCCATGAAAATGTCGGCAAGGTAACCAAGTGCGCCGACCAGGATGAGAAAGAACACCATGATGAACCAGGTGTTGCGCTTATTGGCGGCTATCGCCCGATACACAGTGCCTCGTCCTCAGTAAATCTAGAACTGAACGCGGGGGGCTTCAGCAATAGCTGCGGCGTCAGCGACTTCGAAGAAGTCACGCTGGTCAAAGCCAAGGTTCTTGGCGAAGAGGGTGTTGGGGAAGAGCAACACCTTGGTGTTGAGTTCACGAACACCACCGTTATAGAAGCGCCTGGATGCCTGAATCTTGTCTTCGGTGTCAACAAGTTCGGCCTGAAGCTGCAAGAAGTTTTGGCTGGCTTGTAACTGGGGGTAGGCCTCGGCCACAGCAAAGATGCTCTTGAGTGCCGCCTGCATCATGTTCTCAGCCTCGGCAGCGGCCCCGGGGTCACCGGCACTCAGCGTTGCCGCCCGCGCCTTAGTGACCTCTTCAAAGACCTGCTTTTCGTGAGCCGCATAACCCTTGACGGCCTCAATCAGGTTGGGGATCAGATCAGCACGACGCTTGAGCTGAACCGTGATGTCGCTCCATGCCTCATCAACGCGCACATTCAGCGTGACCAGGGAGTTATAGGTACTCCAGAGGTAGATACCGACAATTGCGGCGAGTACAACCACTACGCCGAGAACAACGAGAAGATCCATGCCCAAAGTGTAAAGCTTCAGGCTGGCAATTGGATGAGGAGTGCCCCGGCAGGGACTCGAACCCTGACTGGGACGATTTTAAGTCGTCTGCCTCTGCCGATTGGGCTACCGGGGCTAGCGCCCAGTCTAGCGAGCGGTCGCTTTTGCCTTGGTGGTCTTGGCAGGGGCTGGCCTGGTCGCAAACTCTTCGAAAAAGTCCCTCGGTGTTTGAACTTTACGAACACTGCTGAAGTCTCGTCCCCAGAAAATGTGGAGCAACCAGTTGGTGAAGACCCGGGCTTTGCGCTCAAACATCGGAATCGCGAAGCCGTGATAGAAACGGTGCATAACCCAGGCGGGGAATCCCACAATCCCGATTGAACCGCTCTGGAAAACCCCGTAGCCAATACCGAGCCCGGCAACAGCACCCAGGTTTTTGTGGACGTAGTGGTTGGGCTCCTCGCCGCGGAGCACGGCAACCAGGTTCTTGGCAAGGATTTTGCCCTGACGCACTGCGTGCTGGGCGTTGGGAACACAGTAACCGCCCACACCCCCACCACTGAGGTCAGGAACTCGTGCAACATCTCCCGCGGTCCACATGCCCTCGAGGATGGTGTCGCCATCCTCCACGCGAAGGTCCGCTCTCGCGCAGATACGCTCGCGCTCATCGAGAGGAATACCAGTACCACCCAGCATGGACTGCGCCTTGACTCCAGCAGTCCAAATCACGATGTCGGTCTCGATGACCTTGCCGTTGGAGAGCTCCAGGCGACCGCCCACGGCGCTCTTCAGTTGAGTGTTCAGGTGAATGTGAGCCTGCCGCTGCTCAAGGTTCTTGATCACCCAGAGCGAGCTCTTCAGCGACACCTCAGGCATGATGCGATCCATCGCCTCAATCAAGTGGAAGTGGGTGTCATCGATGGTGAGGCTCGGGAACTCCTTCAACATCGCACTCACCAGACTGCGAAGCTCAGCAAAAGCTTCGATGCCAGCGAAACCACCACCCACCACGACGACCGTCAGAAGACGGTCGCGTGCTTTGCCAGGAGGCATGTCTGCTGCAACGTGCATGTTGTCAATGACCCGGTCGCGAACAGCAATGGCTTCTTCGATGGTCTTCATGCCAATCGCAACGTCAGCAACGCCGGGGATGGGGAACGTCTTCGACACAGCACCGGCGGTGATGACGATGTGGTCGTAGGAGAGGTCAAACGATGGCTGATTCTCCGGAGTGATGGTCACACTCTTCTTCTTGTGGTTCACACCAGTCACCCGCGCGGTGATCACACGGGTCTTGGGAAGGTGACGACGAAGGGGGACGATTGCGTGGCGGGCCTCAATCGAGCCAGCGGCCACCTCAGGGAGGAAGGGCTGGTAGGTCATATAGGGAAGCGGGTCAATGACGACCACTTCAGCTTCGCCACGGCGAAGCAGCTTCTCCAGTTTGAACGCCGTATAGAACCCGGCGTATCCGCCACCAACAATGACAATGCGAGTCACACAACACCTAATTTCTTGCTAAACCAGCTCCTAATCTAGCGGTTTCTGGCTCTCTGCAAGACAAGGACAAGCCCGCTGATAAGCGCCACCACAAAGCCCACCCCAAACAATCCAGTGATGGCATAGGGCGCCAAATCGAATCGCGCTGGAACCGCAGCAGCCTCAGCCATCACCGGCTGATCCTGCTCATCAACGCTCACTCCGGAGGGACCGAGCGGCACAACAATCGGATTGCCCTCTTGGCGTCTGTGAAGGACTATCCAGTCGTCAATGGACCCCAAGGGGTTTTCTGACACAAGGGCAACATCCGCGGTAAGCGCTGCGTAGGCGTCAACTAGTCCGTAGCCATAGAGCGGGTCCGGCGTCTTTTCGCTGACTGGCCGGGCAGTCACGAGCACGCGGTTAATCACATTCGCTGCGTCCAAGTTCGGATATGCGGCCCTCACCAGGGCCACAATTCCAGCGACTATGGGCGTTGCGCCACTGGTGCCAGACCAGGAGACGTAGTTCCCTCCGGGAACAGCGCCCACGAGTCCCTCGCTGGGTGCCATCACCCCAATCGTTATTCCCTGGGCTGAAGCAGTATCACTGGCACGGCCTTCCCTGCTCACGCCACCGACCGTCAAAACGCCTGGCATGGTGGCAGGTGCTCCCACGGCGACAGTTCCACTGCCCCGGTTTCCAGCAGCAGCAATGACCACGACATCGTTGGCCGCCGCGTAACTAAATGCTCGGTCCCAGCTCTCGGGCCAGTCTCTCGTGTTTCTGGTCAGGGACAAGGAAATGACGTCAGCGCCGTTGTCGACGGCCCACCGCACCGCCTGGGCAATCTGGTCATCCGGCGATACATCACCGCCACCAAAGCTCATGGAAATACTCAACAACTGGGCCTCGGGGGCACTTCCGATTACTCCGTCGGTGCCATTGTTACCCCGCCCCGCCGCCAACGAAGCAACCATCGTGCCGTGACGGCGGTCAGACCCCACTGGAGTCTGACCGTTGGGTGACCCAAGCCCGGACACATCGGTGCCACCGACTACTGCGCCCAGGAGGTCCTGATGTGAACCATCGATGCCGGTGTCGATGATGGCGATGCGAACACCAGCGCCCCGCGTGATGCTCCACGCCCGATCAATTCCATAATCAGCAATCCAATACTGGCGCTCGCGAACCTGGTCGGCGTGGGCCGAAGGCACCGGTGCCACAAGCGGTATCCCCACGAGCAAGGCGAGAAGCAGCGCCCCGCGCCCCAGGATTTTCCTACTCAGCACTGGCATGGGTCCAATGACCAATCCGTATCGGCAAGCGCCCAATCCCCCACCGGGTTGACTCCTGGGCCGACGGAAAGCGAATGTCCGATCAGTGAATGCAGGCACTTCACGCGATCGGGCATCCCTCCGGCAGAGATTCCCGCAATCTCATCGACTACGTCGATGGATTCGCGGGTGCGGATATAGGACTCATGGGCAAGTCGGTAGGCGGCGGCCGCGTCGGCATCGTCACCCAAGCGCGCTTGGTAATCCGCCATGCGACCAGCAGCCTCAAGCCGTGAGGCTGCCCTGGTTGCCTCTGGCTGGGTCAAGTAATACAGGGTGGGAAACGGCGTTCCATCTGCCAGACGGGGCGTGGTGACCACCACGACAGGATTTCCACACGCGCACCTGGCAGCAATGCCCACGATGTTCCTGGCAGGGCGCCCGAGCTGTTCACTCACGACCTCGATGTCGCGGGGAGTTGGTGGGTCTCCTAGGGGCTTCACTGCGCTGGTTCCCCGGTGGACTCACCGGGTTCGGTGTTCTCACCGGTGGTGCCCTGAGGGCTAGGAATGCGCTCTGGGACACTCTGGTCCACAGTCACCGGTGCGCGGGAGGTGGTGGCGGCGACCAGGTAAGAAGACAGCAACGCTTCGCGCCAGTCGGTCTCAGCTGCAACGATGTTTTGTGAAATGACGGTATCGGAGTCCTCTTCATCGTCTCCAAGATCATCAATCACCAAGTAGGTGATGTCTCCCGGATAGACGAACATCAACCGTTCTCTCGCCTGGGTCTCCACGAAGCTTGGATCTTTCCAACGGTCGCGCTGTTCCTCGAGATCAAACACTTCCTGCTGCGTTTGCTCCAGGTCGGCTCTCAACTGTGCGATTTCTTGCTGCTGCTCGGCCAAAATCCGCAACGAGGGGGACAAAATGACCACTCCGGCAACGAGCAGGGCGAGGATGGTGACAATGAAGCCAGAGGCCTGCAACGACAGCAATAACGACGCGGCCGCTTGGCGGCCTCGCTTCTTGGCTGGTTGTGCAGTACTCACGGCGTCAGTCTAAACAGCGGGGCTGGCCCTTTCCCGAGGGCGCGCGTGCCTTTAGTGAAAGCGCGGGAACGCGGAGGCACCCGCGTAGCGGGCTGCGCTGTCGAGTTCTTCCTCGATGCGCAGCAGCTGGTTGTATTTGGCAACCCGCTCGCTTCTCGCCGGTGCACCCGTCTTGATCTGGCCGCAGTTTGTTGCCACCGCAAGATCAGCGATGGTGGTGTCCTCTGTCTCACCGGAGCGGTGAGACAGAACTGCGGTGTAGCTATTCGAGTGAGCCATGGCGACAGCGTCCATCGTCTCGCTGAGTGTTCCAATCTGGTTCACCTTCACGAGCAGAGAGTTCGCTGCACCCTTCTCGATACCGGTAGCCAGGCGAGTGGGGTTGGTCACAAAGAGGTCATCTCCCACGAGCTGAACCTTGTCACCGATTGCGTGAGTGAGTGCCACCCAGCCATCCCAGTCGTTTTCATCTAGTGGGTCCTCAATGGTGACCAGCGGATAACTCGCAACAAGCTCGGCGTAGTAGTCGGCCATGAAGCCAGAGTCGCGCTTGGAGCCCTCGAACATGTAGCTACCACCGCTAAACATTTCGGTGGCTGCAACGTCGAGACCGAGCGCGATGTCCTTGCCAGGCTTGAAGCCTGCCTGGGTGATCGCGCTCATCATGAAGTCCAGTGCGGCACGATTGCTGGAGAGTTCAGGGGCAAAACCACCCTCGTCGCCAAGACCCGTCTGCATGCCAGCCTTCTTGAGCTCCGACTTGAGAGCGTGGTAGGTCTCTGTGCCCATCCGCAGTGCTTCGCGGAAGTTACTAGCGCCAATGGGGAGAACCATGAACTCTTGAATGTCCACAGCGGTGTCGGCGTGAGCGCCACCGTTGATGACATTCATCATCGGCACGGGAAGAACATGCGCCATGGCGCCACCGACGTACTGGAACAGCGGAAGATCAGCGGATTCAGCCGCCGCCTTGGCCACAGCCAACGAAACACCCAGGATGGCGTTTGCGCCAAGCTTCTCTTTGTTCTTGGTGCCATCGGCATCGCGAAGCGCGTCATCAATAGCGCGCTGTTCGGTTGCATCAAAGCCTTCAATAGCGGGGCCCAACACATCGACAACGGCGGCAACGGCCTTCTGAACGCCCTTGCCCATGTAGCGAGCCTTGTCGCCATCGCGCAGTTCATAGGCTTCAAAAGCACCAGTGGAAGCACCTGAAGGGACAGCGGCGCGGGCAACGGTGCCATCTTCCAACAGAACATCAACCTCGACTGTCGGGTTTCCCCTGGAGTCAAGAATTTCGCGGGCAGTTACGGCTTCAATCGCGGCCACGAGGGCTCCTCTTCTAGTACTTGCTGCTCACCTGGGTTGCAGGCTCGCTCTCCATCTTAGTTTGTGGCCCTAGGCCAGCTTTAGTTGCCACCCGATAACTCGCGCCAGGCCAGGCTGGCGCTATCGGATAGCTCTGGGGTCACTTCAGCCACACGGGAGAAGCCATCGGCCACCAACTGCTCATAGGTGGGCCGCAGGTTCTTGGATTTTGGCACTAGCCGAACGGTGTGACCGGTGTCGACGAGTTGAATCTTGAGCGTGACCAGGTGCTCACTCGGGTTCTCTTTGTCATAGAGCAGGGCAACCCGGTCAGGGTGTCCTGCGTCATCCTTCGGCAAAACGTCAATCAGGCGCTCAAAGCCGAGCGAGAGACCAAAAGCAGGGACGTCGGTTCCTAAGAACCGACCAATCATTCCGTCATAGCGCCCACCGCCACCAATCGAGATTCCCATGTCTGGGTGGGAGATTTCAACGATCGACGAGGTGTAGTAACCCATCCCCCGAACCAAGGTGGGGTCGACAACGAGGGTTCCAGGCTCCAACACCCGAGCCGCTGCCCCCGCCCATTCGCAGAGTTCGGTCGCGGCGCTCAGCGCCTCAGGCGAGCCACCCATCACCTGGCTAATGGCTGCGGGATCAAGAGACACGGGAGCGCCAGAGAGGACAGCAGCCACAACACCGTGATCGAATCCAGCCGGCACGCGCTCGGCCAGTTCAGCCAGAACCCCATCGGCGCCAATTTTGTCGAGTTTGTCGAGGGTGATGAGCGCGTCACCGTGGGATTCCGGTGGGATGCCGGCAGCCACCAAGAGTGCCGTCAACAGCCTGCGGTCATTGACCCGGAAGGTGTAGCCGGTGACACCGAGCCGATGGAGCGCATCGGCCGTAGCCAGAACAACCTCTACCTCGGCTAAGCCTGAGGCCTCACCCAGGATGTCGATATCGCACTGCACAAACTGGCGATATCGGCCCTTCTGAGGGCGTTCCGCCCGCCACACCGGACCGGTGTGGAAGGAGCGGAAAACCGGGGGCAACACAGCGTGATTGCTGGCATAGAACCTGGCCAGTGGAACGGTCAAATCAAAGCGCAGACCAAGATCCGCGAGGTCCTCGGGAGCGCCAGCGGCGCGCAGATCTTCGGCACTAAGCCCGCGTTTAAGAATGGCAAAGCTCAACTTCTCGTTGTCTCCGCCAAGGCCAGAGTGCAGGCGCTCTAAGTCTTCAATGGCAGGGGTTTCTATCTCTTCAAATCCGTGGCGCGCATAAGTCTCACGGATGATGCCAAGGAGGTGATCTCGACGTTCTTTATCGCGGGGTGGAAAATCTCGCATTCCCCGTGCAGAGCTCACAGCCATAGGGCGATTCTGTCACTAAGCGCCAGTATCACCGGGAGCCAAGCCGGAGCCTGATGCTTCGACTTGGTGCACCTGGTCCTCCAGGCGACGGGTCGCCTGGCGCAACGCGGTCTCGGGGTTCAGGCCGCCGCTGCGCGCAGAGTGAACCAGCGCCAGCAGGTAATCGCCAAGCTCTTCTTCGCTATCAAAGACCGGAGTCCCGTGTGTGGGAGAGAAATCCACGACACCAGCAGAGCGCTTGAGCGTGCTGCTGGCTCTCGCAAGCGCCGAAAGGCGCTCGGGGATTCCTTCAAGAACGCTCGAGCGATGTTTTTTCTCTTCGGTCTTGATGGCTTCCCACCGTGCGGTCACTTCTTCAACGGTGGATGCGTCCCCATCAGCAAAAACATGCGGGTGGCGATGGCGCATCTTGTGATCAACCCCCGCTGCGACATCATCAATGGTGAAAGGCTCACTCGGATCAGAGGCTGCAATATCAGCGTGAAAAAGGAGCTGATAGAGCACATCGCCGAGTTCTTCTCGCAGATCAGCACGATTGCCGGTTTCGATGGCCTCGACTAGCTCAAAGACCTCTTCTAGGAGATAGGGCACGAGGCTCTCGTGGGTTTGCTCGGCATCCCACGGGCATCCGCCCTCCCCGCGCAGCGTGGCCATCGTGTCGATCAACGCGCCAAGGGCCAGGTGCTTATCGGTCATCGCTCTAGTCTGCCGGGGTGGGAGCATCAGCCGCTACGGGGAACAGGGCATCAATGACACCGGCGACCCAGGTCACCAATGCGGTGTCGCTGTAATCCTCGGGAAGTGGAATCAAACACACCCTCGCTGGGGCAATGTATTTGGCCTTGGGATACACACGGGCCATGCGAACCTGGAGCGAATCCGGCAGTGGTGGTCCCACCACTCGGAGATTCGCTCCGATCACCATGACTTCGCTCAATCCACTCGCCATTGCCCTGCGACGCAGTGTGGTGACCTGAACCAGGGTGTCGACGGCTTGGGGCGGGGCGCCGTAGCGATCGGTCATTTCCTCGACGAGCTCGGCAATGTCTCCTTCGCCGGCCGCCGGCGCGGCAGCGCCGGAGAGTTTTTGATACATCTCCAAGCGCAGGCGTTCACTGTCGATGTAGTCGGTGGGGATTCTTGCATCGACGGGCAGCTCGAGCCGAAGCTCGGTGAGTCCCGGGGCAACGTCATCCCTGAACAAGGCGATGGCTTCGCCCACCATGCGCAGATACAGGTCAAAGCCAACGCCTTGAATATGGCCGGCTTGCTCGGCACCAAGAAGGTTTCCAGCGCCTCGCATTTCTAGGTCCTTGAGCGCAATCCGTGTTCCACCACCCAAATCTGTGGTGGCGGCGAGGGTTGCGAGGCGATCGTGGGCGTTCTCCCCCATCGGGAGCTCTGGGTCATAGAGCAGGTAGGCGTAGCCCCGCTCGCGTCCCCGCCCCACCCGACCGCGCAACTGGTGGAGTTGGGAGAGCCCATAGCGCTCGGCTCGATCCACAATCAACGTGTTGGCGTTGGTGACATCAAGGCCGGTTTCGATAATTGTCGTGGAGACCAACACATCGAAGCGTCGCTCCCAGAAATCCACCATGACCCGCTCCAGGTCAGCTTCTGCCATCTGTCCGTGGGCAACCGCGACTCTGGCCTCTGGCACCAGTTCAGCAATCTGTTGGGCTTTCGCCGAAATGCTCTGAACACGGTTGTGCACGAAGAACACTTGTCCCTCTCGCAGCAATTCGCGGCGAATTGCTGCGACGACTTGGGCGTCGTTATAGGGGCCCACAAAGGTGAGGATCGGGTGGCGCTCCTCCGGAGGAGTCGCGAGCGTCGACATTTCTCTGATTCCAGTGACCGCCATTTCCAGGGTTCTAGGAATCGGTGTCGCGCTCATGGCGAGCACATCAACATTTGTTTTCAACGCTTTGAGGGAATCCTTGTGCTCGACGCCAAAGCGCTGTTCCTCATCGATGACCACCAAGCCCAAATCTTTAAACACCACGTTCTTCCCGAGCAGTCGGTGGGTGCCAATGACGACATCGATGCTGCCATCGGCTAACCCAGCGATGACGGCCTTGGCTTCAGCGTCAGTCTGGAACCTGGAGAGCGCACGCACGTTGACGGGGAAGGGCGCATAGCGCTCTTGGAATGTCTCCAAGTGCTGCTTCACCAGCAGGGTCGTCGGCGCAATCACCGCCACCTGTTTCTGGTCTTGGACAGCCTTAAATGCTGCCCGAACTGCGACCTCTGTCTTGCCAAACCCAACATCGCCGGCGACAAGGCGATCCATCGGAATGGGCCGTTCCATATCGGCCTTCACATCATCGATGGTGGTCAACTGGTCGGGCGTCTCCACGAACGGGAACGCTTCCTCCAACTCGCGCTGCCACGGGGTATCCGGCGAAAAGGCGAAACCAGGCGCTGCCATCCGCGCGGAGTAGAGCTTGACTAGGTCCACTGCAATATCGCGAACGGCCTTGCGTGCTTTACCCTTTGCCGCGGCCCAATCGGAGCCACCCATCTTGGATAAGGCTGGGTTATCGCTTCCGACATAGTGGCTCAGCTGGTCCAGTTGGTCGGTGGGGACATAGAGGCGATCTGGCGCACCGCCGCGTTTGCTCGGCGCATATTCCAAAACGACAAACTCGCGCTGGCTCTTGATGGCAGCCCTCCCGCCCGTCGAGATTTCGCGCTGGACGAGTTCAACAAACTTCCCGACACCGTGAGTGTCGTGAACGACGTAATCACCGGCGTTCAGAGATAGCGGGTCGACGACCCGCGTTCTCTTGGTGGCGAGCACTCGACCTGCGCGACGGGAGGCGGTGACTGCCTTTCCATACATTTCACGCTCGGTGAGAACGCTGAGGCCACCCTCGGTGAGCCAGAAGCCCTCCCGAATAACACCCTGGGTCACCAGGACAACTCCGGGGGTTGGCTCGGTGGCGAGGGTTTCATCGATGCGATGGGGGATATCGCGCTCACCGAGAACTTGGGCTGTGCGCTCAACCAAGCCGTGGCCAGCCGCCACGCACACGACCGTGTCGCCAGCGCTCACTCTGGAGGACACAAACTCCCACACTTCATCGGATCCAGGCTGGGTCAGGGGAAGTGGTGCCACACCAGGTCGAAGGGTGTCCACCTCGCCGGTATCTAAGTTGTCGATCGAAATCCAGGGTCTCGGAGCAACAGCTGCTCGCAGTTCCTCGTGAGACAAGAAATCCCCGGAGTCGACATCAACCGGTGCTGCGCCACCCGCCATCGCTGCTGCTTCCCATGCGGCGTGGAGAAACTCGCGGTTGGTGTGAAGCAGTGCTTCCGCCCTGGCTGCAACCTTCTGCGCCGAGAGCTCGATGACGACAGTGTCGGCAGGGAAGAAATGGGAGGGCGGAACCAACCCCTCCACCAAGAGTGGCTGGAGGGCTTCCATGCCCTCCACCGGAATACCTTGTGCCAGTTTCTCCA
>CAZQIH010000030.1:10184-11487 GCA_964593715.1 uncultured Microbacteriaceae bacterium | reverse complement strand
GGAGCGCCAGTGGCTGCACGCCATGGAATTATCGTTCGTTCATCCGGTGAGCCACAAGCAGATCACGGTTGTCAGCACATACCCTGAGGACTTGCAGACCGCGCTGGACCGGCTCCGGGCCTAGCCCGCCGGAACGGCCGTATCGGGCCACCCCGGTCGCGGTTTACGCTAGAGGTTCAAGGTCGACGAGGAGGTGTTGGTGAGTTCCGCTGGCGACTCTTTCGCACATCTCCACGTCCACACCGAGTACTCCATGCTCGATGGTGCTGCGAAGATTTCAGCACTGATCGAGGAAGTTGCCCGCCTAGAAATGCCAGGCGTTGCCATCACCGACCACGGAGTGATGTTTGGGGCCTATGAATTTTGGCGCCAGGCAACTGCCGCAGGCGTCAATCCGATCATCGGTATCGAGGCGTATCTGACCCCCGGCACCCATCGCAGCGACAAGACACGTGTGCAATGGGGTGGCGGCGGCGAAGACGATGTGTCGGGTGCTGGCAGCTATACACACATCACCTTGCTCTCGGAGAGCACCGAGGGTATGCACAACCTTTTCCGGATGTCCTCTTTGGCCTCCCTGGAGGGCTACTACTTCAAACCTCGGATGGATCGCGATCTGCTTTCCCGCTATAGCGCGGGAGTGATTGCCACTACCGGGTGTCCCAGCGGTGAGGTTCAGACCAGGTTGCGACTTGGCCAGTACGACGAGGCGGTTAAGGCCGCCGCCGAGTTCCGCGACATTTTTGGGGCAGACAATTATTTCGTCGAGATCATGGATCACGGTCTGGGTCTCGAGAAGCGGGTCATCGGGGACTTACTGAAGCTGTCCAAAGAGTTAGGCCTGCCGTTGGTTGCGACCAATGATCTCCACTACACAACGGCTGCCGACGCTGATGCGCACGCGGCTCTGCTGTGTGTTCAGTCTGGTTCGACATTGGACGACCCCAAGCGGTTCAAGTTCGACTCCGACGAGTTCTATCTGAAGACACCGGCACAGATGCGCCAGCTCTTTGCCGAATTCCCCGAGGCCAGCGACAACACGTTGTTGATTGCCCAGCGTGCCTCAGTGAGCTTTGACGAGAGCGCCAACTACATGCCCCGCTTCCCGGTGCCTGAGGGTGAGAGTGAGGCAAGCTTCTTCGAAAAGGAAGTCCACCGCGGTCTGGCGATTCGTTATCCGCAGGGCGTTCCGGAGCGGGTGAAAGCTCAGGCCGACTACGAAATCGGAGTCATCATCCAGATGGGCTTTGCCAGTTACTTCCTGGTCGTGGCGGACTTCATTAACTGGGCCAAGAACAATGGG
>CAZQIH010000030.1:0-10174 GCA_964593715.1 uncultured Microbacteriaceae bacterium | reverse complement strand
TTGCGTCCCGCACCGTGCGGGTGAGCGGGCCCTGGACGGCCATGAGCTGGCCGCGGCCTGCGGGGCCCGGGCGCGGATCTGGTGCTGGCTCGATGGCGGCCTTCGCCATGCGAATCACCGAGCTTGATCCGCTCGAGCACGGCCTCATCTTTGAGCGTTTTTTGAACCCCGAACGTGTGTCGATGCCGGACTTCGACGTGGACTTTGACGAGCGTCGCCGCGGCGAAGTAATTCGTTACGTGACGGAGAAATACGGAGATGAGCGGGTTGCCCAGATCGTGACCTTTGGCACGATCAAGGCCAAGCAAGCTCTTAAGGACGCCGCACGCGTCCTGGGTTATCCCTACGGAATGGGGGAGAAGCTGACGAAGCTGATGCCCCCAGGTGTGATGGGCAAGGAGATGGTGCTCTCTGGCATCACGGATAAGTCCCACGAGCGCTATAAAGAGGCCGCCGATTTCCGAGCCGTACTCGAGAGCGATCGGGACGCTCAAATTGTCTTCGAGCGGGCTCAAGGGCTTGAGAACCTGAAGCGCCAGTGGGGCGTTCACGCTGCGGGCGTCATCATGTCCAGTGAGCCGCTGATCGACATCGTGCCCATCATGAAGCGCGAACAAGATGGTCAAGTAGTCACCCAGTTTGATTTCCCCGCGGCTGAAGCCTTGGGCCTTGTGAAAATGGACTTTCTGTCGCTTCGAAACCTCACCATCATTGACGACGCGTTGGACAACATCGAGTCGAACAGGGGGGAGCGGCCCGTTCTCGAGGAGCTCACGCTTGATGACCCAGAGGCATACAGGCTTTTGGCCCGAGGTGACACGCTCGGGGTGTTCCAGCTCGATGGAGGGCCGATGCGCAGCCTTCTGCGGTTGCTCAAGCCCGACAGCTTTGAGGACATCTCTGCCGTTCTTGCGCTGTATCGACCAGGTCCGATGGGTGCCGACTCACACACCAACTACGCGCTGCGCAAGAACGGCGTGCAACAAATCACGCCGTTACACCCGGAGCTTGCGGAAGCCCTCGAGCAAATTCTTGGAACCACGTATGGCTTGATCGTGTACCAAGAGCAGGTCATGGAAATTGCCCAGAAACTCGCCGGTTACACCCTCGCCCAGGCCGATCTGTTGCGTCGCGCGATGGGTAAAAAGAAAAAGGAAGAACTCGACATCCAGTTTGAGGCCTTCCGGGCGGGAATGAACGGCAACGGGTTCTCTGATGATGCGGTGAGCACTCTGTGGGAAGTGTTGGTTCCCTTCTCTGATTACGCCTTCAACAAGGCACACTCGGCTGCCTACGGGATGATTTCCTACTGGACGGCCTACCTGAAGGCTCACTACCCGGCCGAATATATGGCGGCTTTGCTCACCAGTGTGAGTGACCAGAAGGACAAGTCCGCCATTTATCTCAACGAGTGTCGGCGCATGGGCATCAATGTTTTGCCTCCTGACGTGAATGAGTCCTTTGCAACATTCGCGGCCGTGGGTGAGGACATCCGCTTTGGTCTGGCTGCCATTCGCAATGTTGGTGTTGGGGTCGTGGACGCAATTCGCACCGCCCGAGAGTCGCAGGGCGCCTTTGTCGGTTTTCATGACTTCGTGAAGAAGGTGCCCTCCACGGTTCTTAATAAGCGCACGGTGGAGTCGCTCATCAAGGCGGGCGCCTTCGACCAACTGGGAGATAGCAGACGAGCGCTCTACGAGATTCACGAGTCCGTCGTCGAGGGTGCGATTCGGAGCAAGAAAGCCGAAGAGCATGGGGACGTCGGGTTTGACTTTGACAGCCTCATGGCGGACGCCGGTGAGCCAAGTGCCCAGCGAGTCCCCGAGCGTCCTGAGTGGCCAAGGAAAGAGCTGTTGAGTCTCGAGCGCGAGATGCTGGGGCTTTATGTGTCTGATCACCCCCTGGCAGGCCTGGAGATTCCGCTCGCCCGTGAAGCTGATTTGTCGATTGCCGAACTCTTGTCTTCCGACAAAGACGATGGCGAGGTGCTGACCATCGCGGGTCTCATCACAGGTGTGAATCACCGCGTCGCCCGATCGAATGGGAATCCCTATGCCCAGGTGACCATCGAAGATTTTGGTGGCGAAATCGCCGTGATGTTCCTGGGGAAGACCTACCAGAACTATCAGTCGGACTTGGTTCCAGACAGCGTGGTTGCACTGCGTGGCCGGGTTTCCAAGCGCGATGAAGGTATCGGGCTCCATGCTGTGGAGTTGATTCCGCTGTCCATCAGCGCAGATTCTTCCGACGAGCCATTGACTCTCACCGTTCCAGAAAAGTTCGCCACCGTTTCAGTCTTGACAGCACTTGATCAGGCCTTGGAGCGCCACGAAGGACAGGCCGCTGTCCGCCTTCGACTCGTGAAATCCGGGGTGGCCCGCGTCTTTGAGCTTCCGCGCCGAGTCACCGTCAGTATTGACCTCATCGGTGAAGTGAAGAGCTTGCTGGGCTCTGAGTGCCTCAGCGCCTAGGCGAGAGGAGCCGCGCGACGGTAATCCTTGCCCTGGTAGACCAGAGCATCGCCGCCGGGGCCCAGGTTGCCGCCAAGAATGCGCACGGCGACCGTCGCACTAAATTCGACCTCCATGGTGTCGACAATCTTCGCGTGCAACCACGCTGATACGCCCTTGAGGAGGGGGAGACCCTCGGGGCCTGGCGTCCAATGGTCACCGGAGAAACGCTCGCTCGCCTCTCCCGCCATTGTCTGGGCGAGGTCGAGGTTTTCGGTGCTGAGCATGTGAATAATGACGCTCTGGTCGACCTTCATGGATGACCAGGAACTGGCTGTCTGCGACATGTTGAAGGTGGCTAATGGGGGCGCGGCTGAGAGGGAGGCCAGGGACGTGGCGGTGAAGCCAGTAGGGGACCCGTCCTTCTTGAGCGCGGTAACAACCGAAATTCCGGCACCGTGGCGGCGGAAGGCCTCGAGGAAGATTTGGGAAGGGGACAATTCGCTGTAGTCGCTCATTCCACCAAGCTTAAGGCCAGAGCGCCACGGTTGTTTTCCGGACCCTCCGACTACGATGTAACCGCCATGATTCGTCTATCTGATCTCCGTGAGATGAACATCACCCCCGAGACTGCCGCGGGCTTCGTTCCGCGCGTTGTTATCGAGGGAGAGGACCTCGTGGCCATTGTCAGCACGCTCATGTCCGAGGTGACCAGTGAGGGCGTAGCGGCCTTGGAGAGCCAGGCTCAACGTTTTGATCACGTCAGCGGCCACTCACTGGTCGTCCCGCAGGACTATCTGACGCGGTCCCTGCGAGAGCTCGACGATGACCTCCGTAAAGCCATGGAGGAGTCGATTAGACGCGTGCGAGTGGCCTCCGAAGATAGTGTCCCGCAACCATCGGAGACCAATTTCCACTCAGGGGGCAGCGTTCGTACCCGTTGGGTCCCAGTTCAGAGAGCTGGTGTCTATGTGCCAGGCGGTAAGGCCGTCTATCCCTCCAGCGTCATCATGAACGTCGTAGCGGCGCAGGCCGCAGGTGTTTCTGAGATCGTGATGGTGAGCCCAGCCCAGGCTGACTGCGGGGGAGAGATCCATCCCACGATTGCCGCCGCTGCGGCACTCCTGGGAGTTACTGAGGTCTACGCGATGGGGGGAGCCGGGGCCATTGCGGCCTTGGCCCACGGGGTTCCTGAGCTTGGGTTAAGGCCGGTTTCGGTGATTACTGGACCAGGTAACCGCTACGTAGCAACGGCCAAGCGTCTCGTTCACGGGGTGGTGGGTATTGATTCCGAGGCTGGGCCCACGGAAATTGGCATCATCGCTGATGAGACTGCCCACCCGGAGTATGTCGCGGCGGACTTGATTTCCCAAGCTGAGCACGACGAGTTGGCCTCCGCCGTGCTCATCACCACATCGATGGAGCTAGCGGAGCGGGTAATCAAGGCACTCCACAGGCGTTGGCAATCCACCTCGCATTCAGCGCGGGTTCGTGCTGCGTTGGAGGGGGAGCAGTCGGCAATCTTTGTCGTGGATTCTGTGGATCACGCCGTGATGGTGTCTAACGCCTTGGCTCCTGAGCACCTCGAGGTGATGGTTGAGAACCCCGAGAGCATTCTGAACAGTTTGACCGACGCCGGAGCGATTTTTGTTGGTGATTACACACCGGTGAGCGCTGGGGACTATCTGGCGGGATCCAATCACGTGTTGCCCACGGGAGGGGCCAGCCGCTTTAGCTCGGGACTCTCGCCGGCAACTTTTTTGCGCAGCCAGCAGATCATTGACTACGACAAGGCCGCCTTGGGTCACGTTGCGGACAAAATTGTGACCTTTGCCGAGGCCGAAAACCTGCCCGCACACGGTGAGGCTGTGACAGCGCGATTCGACGAAGGTCCGTAGCGGGTAGTTGTCTATAGGCTTAGCCCACCATGTATTGCCCCTTTTGCCGCCATCCCGACAGTCGGGTTATCGATTCGCGAACCAGCGATGACGGCCTCTCCATTCGGCGGCGTCGCCAATGCCCGGAGTGTGGTCGCCGGTTTTCAACGCTCGAAACAGCCAGCTTGAGCGTCATCAAGCGCAGTGGCGTCACTGAGCCGTTCTCGCGCGAAAAAATTGCAGCGGGTGTGAAAAAGGCGTGCCAGGGCAGACCGGTCACTGATCAGGA
The DNA here is from genome assembly GCA_964593715.1 of uncultured Microbacteriaceae bacterium. GTDB lineage: Bacteria > Actinomycetota > Actinomycetes > Actinomycetales > Microbacteriaceae > Pontimonas. The sequence goes on along the minus strand of CAZQIH010000030.1, from coordinate 5,558 downwards.
TCTAGCCCAACTGGCGCAACGTGTGGAGGAAACAATCCGCCAAACCGGTGCATCCCAGGTGGATGCCAACGAAATTGGGTTGTCGATTTTGGAGCCGTTGCGGGAGCTTGACGAGGTGGCCTACCTCCGGTTCGCCTCGGTTTATCAAGCCTTTGACTCGTTGGAAGACTTCGATGCAGCCATCAGCGCGTTGCGTGCAAGTGCTCCGGCGGAGGACGAGGCTTGATCTACCAGGCTCTGTTCCGCGTCCTCAAGCGCTTGGACCCTGAGTTCACGCACGAGTGGGGAATGCACGTGATCTCGCTTGCCGGACTGTGGCCGGTCCGGAAAGTCCTGCGCAGGAAGACCGCTCCTGCCCCCTCGCAACGGGTTAACGCTCTGGGCCTGTCCTTTGGTTCTCCTGTGGGACTGGCCGCTGGCTTCGATAAGAATGCCGTGGCTATCCGGGGCATGTATGCCTTGGGTTTTGATCATGTCGAGGTCGGTACTGTCACAGCCCTGCCTCAGAAGGGCAATCCCAAGCCCAGACTGTTTCGGCTTCCTGACGATCGGGCTCTGATCAATCGCATGGGCTTTAACAACGATGGAGCACAGGTGGTTGCAGCCAGGCTCCGTGCCCTGCGCGCGAAGGGTGGGGACTTGCCCATTATTGGCGTCAACATCGGCAAGAGTCGTGTTACGGCCCTTGCCGACGCGACGGCCGACTACGTCGCAAGCACCTCGCTCTTAGCCCCGCTTGCTGACTACCTTGTCGTCAACGTCAGCTCCCCGAACACTCCGGGGTTGCGAGGGCTCCAGCAGGAAAAGGAGCTGACCCCGCTCCTCAAAGCCGTGAAGGCGGCGGCCGGGGACACTCCGGTTTTAGTCAAGATAGCCCCGGATTTGGATGCCAAGGCGATCGCCTCAGTATGCAAGCTTGTGATGAAGCTCAACCTGGCGGGCATCGTTGCAACGAACACGACCATTTCTCGGGAGGGATTGAGTGCCGCACCGCAGGAGGTGGCCCGCCTTGGTGATGGTGGGCTCTCCGGCGCGCCACTGCGCGAGCGTTCCTTAGAGGTATTGGATTTGGTGCGCCAACTCCTTCCGCGCGAGGTGTGCGTCATATCGGTTGGAGGCGTCTTCGATGGCGCGGATGTGGCCGAGCGGCTCGACGCCGGCGCAACACTCGTCCAGGCGTACACCGGCTTTGTCTATCGCGGGCCACTCTTCGCTGCCAAGCTCACGAAGGAACTGCAGGCAGCGACGGACTACTGAGGCTTTTCGCCCCGCTTAACCTGGGGCTTGGGAAGGCGCAGGCCCCTCATTTGCAGTGCGCGCATCGCTGAGTACCAGCGCACACCATTCTCGACGTTGTCGACTCCGTACTTCTCGCGAAGGCCTTTGCGCACCCTGTTTCCAACCCAAATGGAATCGAGCACCGTGAGAAGAAAGAAGCCCCACAGCACGGAAATCGCAATAAATTGTGCCTCGAGCGAGGGAAGGAACGTCGCAATGATGACGGCGAACATCACGGGAATCAAGAACTCACCGAAGTTCCACCGAGCGTCAACATAGTCTCTGGCCCATTTGCGCTGGGGCCCTTTGTCGCGCTGAGGGAGGAAGCGTTCCTCACCATTGGCCATTCCCAGGCGAGCCTTTTCGCGGCTCGCCGCCAGCTTGGCGCGAGCCTCCTTGCGGTTATTGGTGACCAGCGGCCTCTTGTGCTCCGCCTCACGGTCTTTGCGTCGGGGCGTGGGCCTGCCTTTACCGGCGGCCGTCTCAGCGGACTCGTCGTCGTGTGTGTGGGCCACCGGTCACCTCAATCTCGTGGGAAAGCTCCCCTAAGATTACCCGCATGTCACAGGGGGAACGCTCCGCGCCAAGCCTTTCGGAGTTGCGCAACCTTGTGGTTGCTGGCGCACCCCAGATTGTTGCTGATCTAGCCGGTTTGATGCGCATTCCTTCGGTGTCATGGGAGGGATTTGATGATGCTCATCTGGAAGCCAGTGCGACTCGCGTAGCTGAGCTGTGTGAGTCGACAGGCCTCTTTGGCCACGTCGGCATCTACCGGCACGGCGGGGGAGCGCCCGCAGTTATCGCTCGCCGAGAGCCCATGGGAGATGCTCCGACGGTAGTCCTGTACGCCCACCATGATGTCCAACCCCCGGGACAGGAAGCGCAGTGGCACAGCCCCGCATTCGAGCCCACTGTGCGTGGCGGGCGCCTCTACGGACGGGGGAGCGCAGACGATAAGGCTGGCATTGCTGTTCATCTTGGCGCTCTGCGCGCTCTCGCGAGCCTCCATGCGGAGGATTTTCGACTCGGGGTAGTGATGTTCATCGAAGGCGAAGAGGAGAACGGCTCGCCCTCCTTTGCCGGGTTCCTCAGCGAACATCGTCGGCTACTCCATGGTGATGTCATTATCGTCGCGGACTCTGATAACCCCTCCACTACAACGCCAGCGCTCACGGTGAGTCTCCGAGGCAACGTGACAGCGACGCTGAGGGTGCGAACCCTCAGCCACGCGGTGCACTCCGGAATGTTCGGCGGTGCTCTGCCCGACGCCATGATGGCCTTTAGCTCCCTTGCCGCCTCGTTCTATGACTCTGATGGCGGCCTGGCTGTGCGTGGGCTTGAAAGCCCCGCTGCCAGCGAAGCAGGTGAGGCTTTGGAGGTTGGGCCAGAGGCGCCCCTGGCCAGGGGTGTTAGAGAAGTGGGTCACGGGTCGCTCCCGCAACGACTCTGGCGCTCTGCGGCTCTCACCATCACGGGGATGGACCTGCCTAGCGTCGCCCACGCATCCAATACGCTCCTCCCGGAGGTCTCCGCTAAATTGTCACTTCGGGTGCCACCGGGAATGGCCTCTGCACAAGCACTCGCGTTACTCGAGGCCCACATCGCAGCGAGGATTCCCTTTGGGGCACAGTGGGAGCTTGACGACGTTTCGCTTGGCGAACCGTTCGCATTGGACGCTTCGGCGCCAGCACTCGATCTTGCAGCCAAGGCTCTGGGTGAGGGGTTCGGGGCCCAAGCGGTCTATCAAGGGGTGGGCGGCTCCATTCCCTTTATTTCGCAGCTCGCAGAGGTCTTTCCCGAGGCCCAGATTCTGGTTACGGGGATAGAGGATCCGGATACTCGGGCTCACAGCCCCAACGAGTCCTTGGACCTTCAAGTTCTCTGGCGAGCGATGGTCGCGGAAGCGTTGCTGCTCGCTGAGCTGAATCGCCGGGAAATCTCAGACTTGTCCCCGGATCGGGCTCTACACTAGGAGCGTTGGAAGGACACGACATGACAGACACCCTCAAAGAAGCTCACACGGTTGGCTTGACCGATCGTGCCGCTGAAAAGGTCAAGAGCCTACTCGAGCAGGAAGGTCGCGATGACCTTCGTCTGCGGGTTGCGGTTCAACCGGGAGGCTGCTCTGGTCTGATCTACCAGCTCTTTTTTGACGAGCGTCTGATGGAGGACGACCTGGTCCGGGATTTCTCCGGGGTTGAGCTGGTCGTTGACAAGATGAGCTCGCCTTACTTGGATGGCGCCTCTGTTGACTTCGAAGACACCATCCAAAAGCAAGGTTTCACGATTGACAACCCGAACGCTCAGGGAAGCTGCGCGTGCGGGGACAGTTTCAGCTAGAACACAGCATTTCCCCAGCGCACACGCCCTCGTTCCGCCCGAACGCTATGGGCTGATGGCATAGACTGGGGCAGTACCACGGTGAGTTTTCGGTGAAAGGGAAGTTGTGCGTCTCGACCTCAAGCGCGGCCTGAAGGGCGCATCTTTACTCACAATTGTTGCCCTGGTTCTTGCCGGGTGCACACAGCAGTCGATGCTCGGATGGTTGCCCACCGAACGTGGACTCACCAACCAGGTCGACCGGGTCATTGACCTGTGGGTCGTGTCGTGGATTGTTCTTCTGGTGGTCGGTGTTGTCACGTGGCTGCTCATCATTTGGGCCGCTGTCGTCTATCGCAGGCGCAAGGGACAAACCGGTCTTCCCCAACAGTTGCGCTACAACATGCCGATCGAGACCTTCTACACCGTTGTTCCTTTGATTTTGGTCCTCGGCTTCTTCGCCTTCACAGCCCGTGACCAGAGCGTCATCGAAGCGCCGCTGCCCTCACCCGATGTCTCCATCGAGGTCTATGGCAAGCGTTGGGCATGGGACTTCAACTACCTGAGTGAGAACGTCTATTCCGCGGGTATTCAAGCCCAAGAGATTCCCGGTGGCGGAATTGACTCTGAGGTTCTTCCCAAGCTCTACTTGCCAGTCAATAAGTCGGTGGAAATCAAGATTGAGTCGAGAGACGTCATTCACTCGTTCTGGGTTATTGACTTCCTCTACAAAAAGGACATGATCCCGGCCCGCACGAATTACTGGTACTTCATTCCCCAGCAGGAGGGCGTTTTCCGCGGTAAGTGCGCGGAGCTTTGTGGCGAGTATCACTCGCTGATGCTCTTTGAAGTTCACGTTGTCTCTGAGGCTGAGTACCAGCGTCAGATTGGTGCTTTGCGCGCAGCTGGCAACGTGGGGCGCCTTGGCCCCGAGCTCAACGTTTTGCAAAATCTTCCAGGCACCACACCAGCGAGCGAAAGGGAGTAAGAGATGACCACCACAGCGCCCAGGCCTTCGGTCACGGAGACCCCGCAGGGTCTCTCTAATTCCCGTGTTGCCCGCAAGGGAAACGTCTTCGTTGACTGGTTAACCACCACCGATCACAAGAAGATCGGGTATCTCTACCTGATTACCTCCTTCGTGTACTTCCTTATCGGTGGAGTGATGGCGCTGGTAATTCGCGCCCAGCTGTTTGCCCCCGGTCTCGAAATCGTTGCGACGAAAGAGCAGTACAACCAGCTCTTCACCATGCACGGAACCATCATGTTGCTTATGTTTGCAACACCGCTCTTTGCCGGGTTTGCCAATGTGCTGATGCCACTCCAGATTGGTGCGCCTGACGTGGCATTCCCACGCCTTAACGCACTGGCTTACTGGTTCTTCAACTTCGGCTCGCTGATTGCGGTTGCCGGATTCTTAACCCCTCAGGGCGCCGCGTCCTTTGGCTGGTTTGCCTACACACCACTCTCGAGCCAGACTTTCTCACCGGGTATCGGCGGAAACATGTGGGTGTTCGGCCTTGGCCTGAGTGGTTTTGGAACGATTCTCGGCGCGGTCAACTTCATCACCACTATCATCACCATGCGGGTTCCTGGCATGACGATGTGGCGCATGCCCATCTTCACCTGGAACACCCTGGTGACCTCGATTCTTGTGATTCTTGCCTTCCCGGTACTGGCTGCCGCCATGCTGGCGCTTGGTAGTGACCGGGTGTTTGGCTCCCACGTCTATGACGCGGCCAACGGTGGTGCCATTTTGTGGCAGCACCTCTTCTGGTTCTTTGGTCACCCCGAGGTGTACATCATCGCGTTGCCGTTCTTTGGCATCGTCTCTGAGATCTTCCCGGTCTTCAGTCGCAAGCCAGTCTTTGGATATAAGACCCTGGTCTACGCGACGATTGCGATTGCTGCACTGTCCATGACGGTGTGGGCTCACCACATGTACGTCACGGGCTCCGTTC
>CAZQIH010000029.1:0-11530 GCA_964593715.1 uncultured Microbacteriaceae bacterium | reverse complement strand
CGATGACGATGTGGGGAACACCAAGAATTTCGGCGTCGGCAAACTTCACTCCAGGAGAGAGCTTCGGGCGATCATCCAGGAGAACGTCCGTGCCGTTGGATTCCAGGTCGGCAGCCAACTTCTCTGCCACCTCAAAGACGACGTCGTCCTTGCCCGCTGCCACGATGTGCACGTCGAAAGGCGAAATCACGTCTGGCCAGATGAGGCCTTTCTCGTCGTGATTGCCCTCTGCCAGGACCGCAACCAGCCTGGTCACACCGATCCCGTATGAGCCCATCGTGACGGTGACGAGCTTGCCATTCTCATCGAGAACCTGAAGACCCAGAGCCTCGGCGTATTTTCGCCCCAGCTGGAACACGTGACCAATTTCCATACCCCTCGCGGCCACGATGGGGCCTGAGCCATCTGGTGCCTCATCGCCTGCGCGGACTTCGGCAATATCCACAACACCATCCGGAGTGAAGTCCCTGCCACACACCAGGTTGAAAACGTGCTTCTCGTGTTCATTAGCGCCGGTGACCCACGCAGATCCCTCGACCACCCGAGGGTCGACCATGAAGGAAATTCCGGTCGAAGACTTTTCCCCCAGGACAGCACCAGCAGGTGACCAGGGGCCGATATAACCCTTGACGAGGCCCTTGTGCTTCGCAAAATCCTCTTCGGTAGCAGCCTCGACGGCCCTCGGCGCAAAGGCGACCTCAGCACGTTTCAGGTCAACATCACGATCGCCTGGCACGCCCACGATGACAAGCTCCCGTGAACCATCGAGGCCGGTAAGGGCTAGGACAACGTTCTTCAGCGTATCCGCGGCACTCCACACGCCTTCGGCCCTCGGGTGGCGTTCGTTAGCGAGCGCTACCAGGGTCTCAATCGTCGGGGTGTTAGGAGAATCAAAAACCACTGGAGCAGGCGTCGCGCTGGCGTCAACGGCGGCCGGTGGTGTGACCCTAAACGCCTCAACATTGGCGGCATAACCGCCATCAGTGCGAACGAAGGTGTCTTCGCCAACCTCAGTGGGGTGCAGGAATTCCTCACTTCGAGAGCCACCCATCGCCCCGGCATCGGCCTGGACAATCACATACTCAAGCCCCAGACGCTGGAAAATGCGCTCGTAGGCATCTCTTTGCGATTGATAACTCTTCTCCAGGCCCTCGTCTGTGTAGTCAAACGAGTACGCATCCTTCATCGAGAACTCGCGGCCACGCAAGAGACCCGCGCGAGGCCGTGCCTCGTCGCGGTACTTGTCCTGAATTTGGTAAATGACCAGGGGCAAGTCTTTGTAACTGGAATACAAGTCCTTCACCGTCAGGGTGAAGACCTCCTCGTGGGTGGGCGCGAGGAGGTAGTCGGCGCCCTTACGGTCTTTGAGGCGAAAAATCCCGTCGCCGTACTCTTCCCAGCGACCGGTTGCTTCGTAAGGCTCCCTCGGTAACAGTGCCGGGAAATGCACCTGTTGGGCACCGGCGCGCTGCATTTCTTCATGAACTACGCGCTCGACCTTCTGGCGAACTTTGAGGCCAAGAGGCAACCAGGCAAAAATTCCCGGTGCTTGGCGGCGGATATAGCCAGCTCGAACCAACCACTTGTGGCTAGCAACATCAGCGTCAGAGGGATCTTCGCGCAATGTGCGCACGAAGAGGGTGCTCAGACGGGTAACCACCGGACCAGACTAGCGGGCTATTTGCTCGTGATGACTTCTGGCTTGCCCTGTGGCGCATCGGGCATCGCGGCAGCGAGACGGTTCGCTTCCTCGATCAATGTCGCCACAATTTCGCTCTCAGGAACGGTCTTGATGACCTCGCCCTTGACGAAAATCTGGCCCTTGCCATTACCGCTTGCCACTCCGAGGTCTGCTTCTCTGGCTTCACCCGGGCCATTCACGACACAACCCATCACGGCCACGCGAAGCGGTACCGTCATGCCTTCGAGACCCTTGGTGACATCCTCGGCCAGCGTGTAGACGTCAACCTGGGCACGACCACAGCTTGGACACGACACGATTTCTAGCTTGCGCTCACGAAGGTTGAGAGACTCAAGAATCTTGAGTCCCACCTTCACCTCTTCTGCAGGAGGAGCAGACAGGGACACCCGAATCGTGTCACCGATGCCCTCAGCAAGAAGAACACCAAATGCGACCGAGGACTTGATCGTCCCTTGGAAGGCGGGACCCGCTTCTGTCACTCCCAAGTGCAGTGGCCAGTCGCCAGCCTCGGCGAGCTGGCGATACGCCTTCACCATCACAATGGGGTCATTGTGTTTTACGGAGATTTTGAAGTCGTGGAAATCGTGTTCTTCAAAAAGGCTCGCCTCCCACACAGCGCTCTCGACGAGCGCCTCTGCGGTGGGCTTTCCATACTTCTCCAACAGCCTGGGATCTAGGGATCCAGCGTTGACGCCGATGCGCAGGCTCACTCCAGCCGCTTTGGCGGCCGTGGCGATTTCGCCGACACGGTCATCAAACTTTTTGATGTTTCCTGGGTTCACTCGAACCGCTGCGCACCCGGCATCGATGGCTTGGAACACATACTTGGGTTGGAAATGGATGTCTGCGATAACCGGAATCTGGCTCTTCTTGGCAATGATGGGTAGGGCGTCGGCGTCATCCTGAGTGGGGACGGCCACACGCACAATGTCACAACCCGTTGCCGTGAGTTCGGCGATTTGTTGGAGGGTGCCGTTGATGTCGGTGGTCTGCGTGGTGGTCATCGACTGCACGCTGACCTGCGCGCCGCCACCAACGAGGACTTTTCCTACCTTGATCTGACGAGAAATACGACGCGGGGCGAGGACCTCGGGGGCCTTCGGCATCCCTAAATTAACAGCGGGCACGTGAGGGATTTCCTTCCTGGGCCTGGCGCTTGGCTGGGCCGTGAATCAGACTAAGCCTAAAGCCTGAAGCTCTACTGACTCCCCTAGGCCAAGACCGCGTCTAGGAGAAAAGCCTGATCGGGTTAACGATGTCGGCATACATCAACAGCAAGCTCATCGAGGCCAAGATGACAATGACGACCAGCGTCACAGGAATGAGTTTGTTGGCGTCGATGGGACCTGGGTCGGCCTTGCCCTGGAGCCGATAAAGCTTCCGACGCAGTTCATCAACGATGCCCACGGCAACGTGACCGCCATCAAGTGGCAGCAGTGGAACCAGATTGAAGACAAAGAGCGCCACGTTCAAGGAGGCGAGAATTCCAATCAGGCTCGCAATCCGGTCGGACACGGCCAAGGAATCGACCGACGCGATTTCCCCGGCAATGCGACCAACACCTACGACACTGAGCGGGCCATTAGGGTCTCGCTCTGCGGGGCCAAAGGCAGCTTCTGCCACATCAACCAGGCGTTGCGGGAGGGTCAGAATCACGCGGACTACGCCCACAACGTTGTCCCAAACTGCTGGCAACACAGCGGTGATGGGCTGAGTCTGGTTTTCCACCGCGGATCCAATTCCCACGAAGCCGACGTATTCGATGATGGGGTTGCCCTCAGTGTCCACCAAGATCTGCCCGGAATCATCAAAGGCGTAGCGTTCACTAAGTAACGGCGTGACGCTGAGACTGAGGATTTCGCCAGAGCGGTCAATGCCGAGCACCACCCGTTTCCCGGGCGAGGCCCGAATCACTTCGGTTACAGAAAGCCAATCATCCGTGGCTGCCCCGTCAACGGAAACGATGAGGTCCCCGGGAAGTAATCCGGCTGCCGCGCCGGGTGCTGCCGGGTCATCGGGAAGACATTCACTGCGGGTTTCACTCGCTGGAACAACGCACTCTGAGACGCTGCCCACTCTCAAGCTGAGGCCCGGAACTCCAAAGCCCATCAGCACAACGGCGTAGAGAACAACGGCGATGAAGAGGTTCATCAGCGGCCCGCCGAGCATGATGGTGATGCGTTTATAGAGAGGCAGTTGGTAGAAACTCCTCGCCGCTAACTCTGCCTCATCGGTAAGAGCATCAGGCAACGCTTCGTCGCCCACTACCCGGTCGAGAAAGCCGGTGGTGGCGGTTTGTGGCGCCTCCCCCGGGTTCTTTGGCGCATACATGCCAGCCATTGCGACGTAACCGCCGAGCGGAATTGCTTTAAATCCAAACTCGGTTTCGCCTTTTTTCCTGGAGAAAATTGTCGGCCCAAACCCAATCATGAACTGGGAAATGTAGACCCCAAATTTCTTTGCCGGAAAAAAATGTCCCCACTCGTGCAGGGCAATGGAGATCATCAAGCCCACAAAAACAACGAGAACACCAAGGGTAAAGAGCAGCGCAGATTCCACGGCCACACTCTAACCCGGCGGACTGACGATGACCCGCGAGGTAGCTAGCTAGCCATCCTGGCGATGACGCGATCAGCGTGCTCGCGGGCGTGACGCTCTGCCTCCAGCACCGCTTCCAGGGACATGTCGTGGGGCTCGTGCGCCTCCACCACCTCGGTGATGACATCCGTGATCGAGACAAACCCCAACTCGCCGCGATGAAATGCGAACACGGCCTGCTCGTTCGCGGCGTTGAAGACCGCCGGGAACGTTACGCCCCTTGCTCCCACGCTCTTGGCTAGCTCAACAGCAGGGAACGCCTCGTTGTCGAGTGGCTCAAACGTCCACGTGTGTGCCTTCGACCAGTCAACGCCCGGAATCACGCCTGGCACCCGGTCTGGCCAATTCATCCCGAGCGCAATGGGCAAACGCATGTCAGGAGGTGAACACTGGGCGATTGTCGACCCATCGATGAATTCCACCATGGAGTGCACCACGGACTGTGGGTGAACAGTGACCTGAATGCGGTCAAAAGGAATATCAAAGAGCAGATGTGCCTCGATCACCTCGAGGCCCTTGTTAACCAGTGTTGCCGAGTTTGTGGTGACCACAAGCCCCATGGCCCAGGTCGGATGAGCGAGGGCTTGCTGGGGGGTCACCTCGAGCAAAGATGCTCGATCGCGCCCGCGGAAGGGTCCCCCGCTCGCGGTCACAACCAAAGACGCAACCTCAGCCGCCGTGCCCGCGAGGAGAGCCTGGGCTAATGCCGAATGCTCTGAGTCAACAGGGACAATTTGATCGGGGCGTTGTTTTGCGCGAGTGACGAGCTCTCCGCCCACAATGAGGCTCTCTTTGTTGGCAAGAGCAAGTGTTGCGCCGGATTCGAGCGCCGCCAGTGTGGGTGCCAGGCCCACAGAACCCGTGATGCCATTCAGCACCACATCGGCTGGTACATCCCCCACGAGCTTCGCAGCATCGGCTGCACCAAAGACCACGTGATCCGCGGGGACGCCGTGGGTGGCGGCTTGCGCCATTGCCAGCTCTCGGTTGGTGCCAGCGGCGAGGCCGACAACGCGAAAAAGGTCTGGGTTTCGAGACACCACATCGAGGGCCTGGGTGCCAATCGAGCCGGTCGACCCCAGAATGATGACCTCACGCACGGGCGAGGTCCGATGTAGTGAGCGCGCTCACGGTGCGATCAATCGTGCATTGACCGAGTACTCGCTCGCCGACATAAATCACTGCGCTTTGGCCAGGCGCCACGCCCAGCAGCGGTTCCAGTACGCGAACAATCAACTCGCCGCCCTGCACCCTTGCGAGGGCGTCCACCGGGTCAGCGTGGGCCCGGACCTGGACCTGGCAGGCAAACTCAGAGCAACCAAAGCCGTCTTCGTCACTGCGGTCTTCGGCAAGGCCGGAGACCACCGGGTCGGCACCGGCAAAGCTCATCATGGAGCCCGCCAACTCAGAAATGGCCAGCGCCTCTTTGGGCCCAACAATGACTTCGTTGGTCTTGGGGCGAACCTCGAGCACATACCGAGGCTTTCCATCTGCAGCGGGGAAACCCAGCTGCAGGCCTTTGCGTTGGCCAACGGTGTACGCATGGGCGCCCTCGTGGGAACCGACCACCTGGCCCTCGTGATCGATCACCTGGCCGGTTTCGGTGCCCACGCGCTCGGCGAGCCAGCCCCTGGTGTCACCATCGGGAATAAAACAGATGTCGTGACTATCGGGCTTACTCGCGACCACAAACCCGCGACGCTCTGCCTCCGCGCGGACCTCAGCCTTGGAGGGCGTGTCAGCGAGAGGGAAATAGCAGTGCTCGAGTTGATCACTGCGGAGCACTCCCAATACATACGACTGGTCTTTCGCCCAGGCCGCAGCGCGGTGGAGCTCCTTGCCGTGTGGCCCCTCAACGACCTTCGCATAGTGGCCCGTTGCTACCGCATCGAATCCCAGTGCCAATCCCCGCTCCAGAACAGCCTGAAACTTGATGTGCTGATTGCAGCGCATACAGGGATTCGGAGTACGGCCCTCTCGGTACTCATCGATGAAGTCTTGAACCACATCGGCGGCGAAGCGTTCAGAGAAATCCCACACATAGAAGGGAATACCCAGTGCGTCGGCAACTCGCCTGGCATCCATCGAATCCTCAATCGTGCAACACCCCCGCGAACCGGTGCGCAGTGTGCCAGGCATACGGGCGAGTGCCAGGTGCACCCCAACCACCTCATGGCCTGCCTCGAGGGCGCGCGCAGCGGCGACGGCGCTATCGACACCACCACTCATCGCTGCGAGAACTTTCACGCCCCTCAGTGTAGGTATAAACACCCACCGAGCGCCTGGATACCAGTGCCCTCGCTAGGCCGGAGCCGCCATGCCCGCAGCCCTGGCCTTCTCAACCACGGCGGCAAAAACAGCGATTACCTGGTCAACATCAGCCTGAGTCGTGGAGTAGCTGAGACTAAAGCGCAGAGCGCCTCTGGCGTCCGCAGCGCTCACCCCCATCGCCAGGAGAACGTGTGATGCCTCGGGCACACCGGCCTGACATGCGGACCCAGTCGACACATGAATACCGCGTTCATCGAGCAGATAGAGCAACACATCGCCCTCGCAGTCAGGGACTGTGATGTGTAGATTGCCCGGCAACCGGTCACGAGACCCCCGCACCACCAGGCTTGGGACCGCCGCTTGCAGCCCCACCATCAATCGATCACGCAGTGCTGCGAGGGTCGCAGACCCCTGCTGGCGCTGCGCCTCTCTGGCTTCCAGGGCAACAGCAAAGCCCAGTGCTCCGGCGACGTTCAGGGTGCCCGAGCGCTGACGCTGCTGTTCGCCCCCGTGGTGCAGGGCCTCCCAGGCCGGCGCATTGCGGGAGAGCACAAGCGCCCCGACACCGACTGGGCCGCCCACCTTGTGGGCAGAGACGCTCATGGCCGTGACACCCAACTCTCTAAAGCTCACCGGTATGTAGCCAAGCGCCGCCACAGCGTCCAGATGAGTGGGGACCTTGTGTTCACGAGAAATCTCGAGAATGTCGGCGACCGGCTGGAGTGATCCCACCTCGTTGTTGGCAAGAAGGCTGCTCACCAGAGCAACCCGGTTCGAGGCAAGTAGGTCGCGAAGCTCGTCAGTGTTCATCACACCGAACTCGTCCACACCAGGCGCCAGCCACGTCGAGCCTGTGGCGGCCAACCATTTCAGGGCATCCAAGGTGGCGTGATGTTCCGCGTGGGTGGCAACAATGGCGCCCGGGTTTTCTGGGCTTGCCTTCTGTGCCGCCCACAGAGCACCCTTGAGGGCAGCGTTGATGGCTTCTGTGCCGCCCGAGGTCAACACAACCTCAACGGGTTCCGCATCGAGCACCGAGGCGATGCGCTCCCTGGCATCCTCCAGAATCGCACGGGCCTTCTGCCCTGCCTGATGGATCGAGGAGGGGTTTCCCACCACGTCGAGGGCCTCGAGATAGGCCTGTTTGACGGTCTCAGACATGGGGCTGGTCGCCTGATGGTCAAGATAAACGCCCATGGGGGCTCCTAAAACATCAGAGAAGACAGCCTGTTACGGGCCTGCTTCACTGCGTCGGTGGTGGCGCCAGCCAGGATGAAATAAGACAGGAGCCTGGTTCGAATGATGTCCTTCTCCTCGGCAGTCACCCCGGAATACAGCGCGAGCAAACGATTACACGCGTCCTCCACGTGGCCCCCCGAGATATCAAGATCGGCAACGGCAAGCGCCGCTGTGACATCCTCGGGCTTTGCAGCAGCGTTCGCCCGCACCAGGTTCGCATCCAAGCCCGTTACTCGCTCCAGCAACTCCACCTGAGCAAGCCCGGCCTCAGCATCAGAATCGGCGGGGTTCTGGGCAATCGCTTTCGTAAACGCTGCTTTGGCACCCGCAATGTCGTTTCGGCCCAGGGCGTCATACGCCTCCTGGTGGAGCGGTGGCACGGGTTCCTCGGCGGGCTCCGCGGGCTCACCGTCTGTGGGGGTAACCTTCCCCGTCACCCCGCCTTTGGCAGCAAGGGCGAGGACCTGGTCCAACACTGCCCGGATTTCAGCCTCCGGAGGGATTCCCTGGAACAGGGGCACGGGCTGACCCGCGACCAGCGCAACCACCGTGGGGATTCCCTGGATGCCAAGCGCTTGAACCAGCTCGGGTGCGGTCTCGCCGCGCACGGTACCCAAGACAAACGCTCCGGTGTAGGACTCAATGAGCGGCCCCAGTTGGGGGGTGAGCTCACCACCATAGATTTCGAGAACGACCGGAACCCGCTTGGAGAGTTCGACTAGTTCCCCAATGGTGGTGTCGTCCACGTCACGAACTAAGGGGCTCGCCGGGGTGCTAGCGGGCGCTGGGGTGGCATGTTTGCGAACCAGTCCCGAGAGATCTAGGGCGCCGTGCAGGGCGGGACCACCGAGTGGATTACTCACTGTCAACTTCCTTCGCTCCCACAAGACTGTAGGTGTAGCCGAGCACCCGGATACCCTCGTCGGAGCCAACTGGGGGCACATACCAAAGTACCTGGATGTTGGAGATGACCTCGAAGCCTCTCGTGGACTGGGACAGTGAGGTGAGCGCTCTGACGGCAATGCTGGCGTTGACCGAAGCACCCGACTGGGCCGGTGTGACTCGTTCGATTTCCTGCAGGGTGGCCATCACCAAGGCGCCACCATCGGCGGTGGCGAAGGCCACCACCTCATTGTCTGAAGGTGTGGTCTCCCACTCCACGTTCACGGTGTCGCCGAAGGACTCTTGGCGCAGCGCGGCTGCTTCGGGCCCCAGCTGAATAAACAAACGATCTGTTGCCAGCGCAAAATCCAGCGCGAAAGGACTCGAGGGGCCCTGATTGATGACATCCGCGTAGTGGGCGGCCACGTCCACGGGTGACAAACGAATCAACCCGGAATCTGGGGATAGGCGAGCTGACCCCAGGCTGGCGGAGGGAAGATTAGGAATCTGAACCTGCGGTGCGAGCACCACCGAGTAGCTCAAGCGGTAGTCCGAGCGCGGGCTCTCCTGGGAGAGCACGACACCTACAGACGGTGATTCCAGATCATCCTCGTCCTGGATGATTCCAAAGACACTGCGTGGCCACGTTGAGGTCTGCTGCGGAAGAACCAAACGAATAGGCGAGGCCAAAATAGGGGTCAAAGTCCCCGAGGTGGGATCAGCGCGCTTGATGATGTAGGCGGCTCTCCTGGCAGCGAGCGTGGGTTCGCTGACACGATCTGCCAGGAGGTTGACCGCTAGTTCCTCATCAGCCGCCTGAATGGCCGAAGAAATTTTCGCCATGATTCTCGAGAACTGCAGTTCTGTGACTGCCGGGTAGGCCACCACAGCAGGCGCCTGCGCTTGGTTGCCGGGCTGCTCTGCCTCCACTTGAACCGGCTCCGGGGCGCACCCGGTCACACCCCACAGCAGGGCGCCGGTGAGCGGCAGCGCAACAAACCGTACTGAGCGCCTCCCACGGGGCTTGATGGAGGAGCGGCGCGGTTGGCGGTAGGAACCCCGGGGTGCACGCGGGCGCTTCGTCATCCGGCGCCGTGGTCCGCGGTTTTTGCGCCAGACGATGTAGTTGATCAGCACCATCACAAAGCCCGCGATCATCGAGGAGATTCCCACCACGATGAGGGCGAGAGAGACCAGTGAATCCGTCACCAGAGGCCAGGACACCGTGATGTTCTGGGGCGCCGGAAGGGTCCCGTCACTCATGATGAGCACGCTCACATCCTCCGGGACGGAGAAAGAGACACTGATTTGGCCATCCTGCGCGTATTCCTGGAACCACAGGTCAGACCCGCTCGGATCGGGAAGCGTGAGGTCCTGGCCAGTCCGTGGCAAAACAATGAACTCATCGGCAAGTGGATCAAACCGCAGCTGCGTGTGGCGCCCGGGCGACAGCCACGCCATGACATCAATCGTGCGCCCGTAGGCCACGAACACCCGCTCGGAGGTGACCACCGAGAACCCATCGGCGCTAGGAACCCGGGCGCTGACCCCGCCCTCAACCGAGAGCGTGACGCGGCCAGGATAGGCCGCTAAGTCCTTGCCGTGAATGATTGTCGCCGGTGCGCTCGTGTCAGTGACGACGGGCCTGTCAATCATTTCGTCGCCGGCAAATATGGTGCGCTGGGCGATGCCGATCCCTAGGGTGAGCACGGAAACCGAGAGCAGCACAATGGCAACAATGACCCGCACTCTTCACCCCCTGTACTGAGACCCTGGCTCGTGGCCGCGACTCTCCAGGGTAGCCGATTGGTAGTTGGTTTCCGCTGGGGTACTCCGGCTACACTACGGGGAGCCTTAATTGACTTTATTGGGGGACCCAAAGTAATGGCAGTCGACGACTCCGAGTTCCAGACCGAACTTCGTGGCTATAAGCGCAGCGAAGTTGACGAGATCATCAACGAACTGCGCACGGAGCTAATCCAGGCCTCCAAGGACCGTCAGAGCGCGCTCGAAGAACTCAAGGTGGCCACAGAAACGTTGGCCGCTCTTCAAGCCTCGAGTGGCGAAGCCGCCTCCCCGACCTATGCAGGTCTCGGTGGACGCCTCGAAGCGGTGCTGCGTATTGCCGAGGAGCAGTCCACCCGGATTATTGGGCAAGCCGATATTGATGCCGAGCGCATTATTGCCAGCGCAAAGCTTGACGCCGCGGAGACTTTAGAAGCCGCATCTCGCGAAGCGCAAAGAATCACCACCGACGCCACCAACTCAGCAACCAACACTCTTGATGGCGCGCAGGCAAAGGCTGAAGCCACCATCGCCGAGGCAACCGCTGAGGCGGAGCGCATTCGCGCTGAAAGCATCGATGAGGCCGCTGCCATCAGGGGCGCGGTGGCGACAGAGTCCGCCAAACTTCGGGCAAGCGCCAAGAGAGAAACCGAAGCACTGCGCGCCGAGGCCATGCGGGAGATTTCTGAACTCAAGGTTGTGGCCGAACGCGAGCTCAGCGAAGCCCGCGCTAAAGCCTCCGCGCTGGCCAAGGACATCCAGATTGAACGGGCAAGCCACGAACTCACCCTGCGCAAGATTCAGGAAGAAGCGGCCCTGGCAAAGACGAATGTCGAGCACGAGGTCGCCGAGACCACTGCCCGTCTCGCGTTCGAGAACGAAAATCAAGCTAAAGAACTTGCCCGCAATGCCGAACAGGCACGGGCGGATTTGGATGCCGAGCTCTCAGCGCGTCGCGCTGAAGCCGAGCGTGAGTTGCTCGACACCCACCAAAAGGCTGTTGAGCTCAACAACCGTTTCCTTCAGGAGGCTGAAGATCAACTGAGCGAAACC